>JBJMGL010000263.1:0-18993 GCA_045807985.1 Bryobacteraceae bacterium | reverse complement strand
TGGTATTCCGCCGAGTAAGTAGGGTCTACCAAAATGTAAACGGATGCGAAAAACTGCGGAAGGGGCGGAGCGGGATTTGTCACCCTGCCCGAAGCGAATGTGTCTGCCTGTAACAGATAGGCAAACTCGTCATGAATAAACGGGCTAGGCGCGCCGTAAGAGGGAACGAGCAGCAAACGAAGGCCGATGGGAAACAAACCGGCCAGAACAGCACAAAGCCATCGGTGCCGCGCTATGGCGCGAAGACTCTGCTCCACCCGCGAGAACCACCCATTCCAAAGACGCGGTAAGGCAAATGCAAGGATAAGGCAGAGAAGTGTAAGCCCGAGTTGAAGGGTCTCTAACGGGGTTAGCGGAGCGCTCCCATACGTCAGTTTCATGGCGATCGTGCTAAATCATCACCGCCGGACGGGCATCAGGCCAGCCGACGGGGCGGTTCCTCCTCCGGAGCAGGAGTAAATTCGGGCCATCGGATTTTGGTATACCGCAGGGATACTCCACACCCAACTGTTGCGCTCGGCCCAAACCGGGTCCTCCGATTTAACAACCAGGTAGTTAATGCCCCATTGAGCGCATACACTATCAGGGTTCGATGGGGCTGTCGTTCCTCCGTCAAATAACACGCTCAGGTCCTGGATGGCCTGGCGGACCTGGGGCGAATACCACCTGTTGAAAAGCAGCGTGACCTTTCCATTGACAACGGATTGCCTGTTGGCATACAGCCCGAAAAGGAAGTCCCAGTGTACTGACGGATTCTGCTGCACGACCGTGTTGGGATCTGAGTGTTGTTGCAGCCAGCCGTACGCAGCGCGAGCATCGGCCGCGAGCAAGCCTACGTCCCGGCTCTCAATGAATGTGTTATCAGCTCGGTCCGATTGTTGAAACATCGTGAAAGTGCGCAATAAAATAAGTTCCGCCGCGGTTGTGACGAGCCCGGCTGTTAGCAGTACAAGCGCTGGAACCGGCAGTCTCTTTACGACCGTTCCAAAGGCCGGACGCAGCCGGGGCGCGAACGCCTCATTGAGCAACCATTCTCCCGCCATCACAGCGAGAGCTAACTGGGTTGGAAATATGCCGCGCATCGCGATGTCGTTCGACCCTACGGCGTCCGAACGTAAAATGCTGGTTGCGAACAAGGGGGTGAGAAGCAACAGCATTAAAACCCATCGGTGTTCGGTAGACATGCGCGGCGGCCGCATTCGCCACCAGTAAAATAGCGCCAGCAGGAAAAATCCAAACTCCAAAAATAAAGTGAGCGCCATTTCCGGACCATAGAAGATAGCTTTTACCCATCTGGAAGCATGGCTCGTCAGCAGCCAGATGATTTTCCCTGGTTTTCGGAGAGCCAGGTAGAAGAATTGTTGGCCGGACGTGTTTGCCCTGGTTTCCCGAAGATAAGGCAAGGCCAGGAGGACAGCTACAACTCCCGCGCCCGCGATCTGTCCCACTCCGGCCCAATTTTTCCGTGCGCAAAGAAAGACAAAATACACCGTAAAGAACACGGCGAAACCGAAGGTGACGTAAATGGACATGCCGACCGAGGATGCAAAGCAGATTCCCGCGACCGTTGCATGGATCACGTCGCGCTTCGGCTCTTGTTTGGCGGTATCCGTTAGTATCAGCAGTCCTGCCGCGCAGGCAGCCAGGGCGCCGGCGCAATGAGGCACCCACAACAGGATGTCGGCCCAGTTGGTGACCTGATCGAAACTCCACCAGTCCAGGCTAGGAGCGGGAATCCAATGCGGCTTTCCAACCACCAGACGACGGATTATATTCGACCCGATAATGACTAAATCCAAACCAGAAATGCTTAGTACGAGCGCCGCGACAGCCCAGCGCACTGACACGCGTCGTGGTTCGCTTTGCGTTTTTCGCAGCCAAAGGCTCAGCGCCGCCCATAAGGCCAGGGCGGTCCAAATCGTGCCTGCCATTAAAGCTCCGCGCGGTCCGACCCAGGACGGAGCCTCGCGGGAAACCAAGCTGCATAGAAGAAACCAGAAATAGTGATACCCGAGAGGGATGGCCGTTCCGAGGCGCAAAAAGGGATCGGGCGGCGGCAGGGAATGGGCGCGAGCAATTCCTCCGATCAGACCGATCCTGAGCGCATCGTCGTACATAATGCCGGATGGATATATACGATCTTTCCATTGCCAGTCAATCTGGATGAAAACCGCGATCACCAGCCAAAGCAAGGCCAAGCCGGTGCAGAACCGGACCGAGCGCCGCGCCAGGGCGCGTCGGAGATCAGCGCGTTTACGCCACACGAGCAGAAGGAATCCGAGAGCGCAAGCCCAGAAAAAAGCGCGTGTGTTAAGAATAGACAGCTTTCCGAGCAGATAAAGGATAACCGGGCAGATCCCGATTGATAGAACCAACGAGGCGCTCATCGTATCGACTGCGTTCTCATCCCGTCCGGCAAGTATCTGGGTGGTTCGGTTTAGAAGATACCCGGGGACCAGGAAGAGAGGCGCCAAACTAATAAGGCCGGCAAGTGTGTGCGCGATGTCAGCTAACGAGGCATTGACAATGAGTGCAGTCATGAACTTTTACCGGAATCTCCTAGCGGATCTGGTTTACTCCTAAATGGCCAAAGACGAGCATGGAAATGTAACTCAAAGACTGATTCGGGAGGCTTGAGGCAGCACGCGAACGGGAATACCATTGTGACGCCGCCACCGCTCGCGAATAATGTAGAGCGGCAGCCGCCGCGAGAGATTAAAGTTCCGAATGGAAAATTCGCCCACCGCGCAGAGCACGGCGGTTTCGATCAGGAACGCAATCACGATCGCGTTTAACAGCAGCCCTGGGGTGATCTGCGGGAGAATCTGAACTGTTGTAAAAAACGCGACCACCACGCGGATAATAAACAATAATGCGATCAGCAGACATGCTACCGCCACGAATTGAAACGGACGATCGGACATCGACACGAAATTGTCCATGTTGGCGCGATAGAGTTTCGTAAATGTCCAGCCCGATTTGCCGTAGCGTCTGGCGGCATGCGAGACCGGCACCTCGGTGTAACGGGCTAGGCGCGCAATCACCTCGGTGTTTTGAAACATCTTGTGCGGCCCATAACCGGCTCTCAGGACGTCACCGTTGTAGACCTTGAACGTGCAGCCGAAGTCACGGAGGTTGCTGTTCGAAGCGCGGCGCATGATCACGTTCGCCAGCAGGGACGGCAGTTTTCGCGACCAGCTATCCTCGCGCTGTTCACGGTATCCCGTTACGAGATCATAAGGACCGCGATCATAAATTTCAACAAGTTTCGGGAGCTCTTCCGGGGAGAGCTGAAGATCGCTGTCGAGAAGCACAATCCTTGCGCCGGTTGTCTCATTCAGTCCTGCCGTGATAGCGGCGCCCTGTCCCGAATTTTTAGCAAAGTCGAGCGCGGCCACCACGTTCTCATCCTCATGAAAGATCTCTTGGATCAAGGGCCAGGTTCCATCCGTGCTTCCATCGTTGATTATGACGATCTCGTAGCTTCGGCCCAGGCTTTCCAGCGCCGCTTTCAACCTGCCGTGAAACTCGCGCAAGGATTTCTCTTCGAAGTAGCATGTGACGATTACCGAGATCGCACATCTCTGGCTGATATCTGTATCACTGGTCATTACGTGGATCAGTGGGCTGGTCATGGTATTACTCCGCGCTCATCTCCTTTGCTCGGGTAAATTCCCAAGCCTGTCTGTCCATGTCCTCAAGCGTGTACCGCTGATCGCAGATCAGCGTCATGATTGAGTTTGAAACCGTGTGGCTCGCGCAAAATTCCGGCGGCACGATTCCGTTGATCCGCCAATGCACCGGTGGATAGATGCGCTTCTCGTAAAGGCGGCGGAGA
This sequence comes from Bryobacteraceae bacterium, assembly GCA_045807985.1. GTDB lineage: Bacteria > Acidobacteriota > Terriglobia > Bryobacterales > Bryobacteraceae > Bog-105. Next base: position 15,155 of record JBJMGL010000263.1, on the reverse strand, counting down.
ATACCGTCTCGCCGGCGGGGGTCAACCAGCACGGGAAAACCGAGCGGAATTGTATTCTCGCCCATGTGAGAGAACATCGCGTACCCTTCCAGCTTCTCCCGCAGCCTGAAGTAATTCTCGCGTCGGCGCGCGCGAATATGTTCGTAATCGGTGCCGCAGGTAAGGAGCATCTTTGAAAGGTCGCTAGGGGCGTATGAGCCGAGCGGAAATTGGGATTCAACTTGCTGAAAGAGACTAAACCACTCGTTATTACCGCCCACCAGATCGAAGTCGCGCCTCTTCTGCATCATGGCTATAGCCGATTTCCACCAATGATCGGGAGGCGCGGCCAACATCGCAGCTTCAGTACCGGTGTCACTCCGCGACGCCATTACGCCCATTTCGGGGACAGGAAGAAACTTTCTCGGGCTGTACACGATGCACGCGCTTTCGCTGAACTGTTGCGGCAGGAATAGCGCCTGGCTTGCATCCTCCACGAGCAAAGCTCCTTTACTTGCTACTCGTGCTGCTGGAAAACTGCTGTTTGCAAAACCGAAATAGTGGATAACGATGACCAGGTCGCCGGGATGCAACTCTTCGATCCAATCGTGATTCACTGTCTTCAAACTCGAATCGACGGGATAATAATGAATCGGAATCTGGTTGTGAGTGAATGGACGAAGAAGCGCTTCGCAAAGGTAAGATGGCAGCCACGCAGCGCGGGGGCGCTGTGCATCACAAAGGACTTTCAGCGCACATCGGAAGTTGAGGAAATACTGAACTTGATCGTGCGCACCCGCGAAAGGAAGCGATACTCCATTGTTTGAAAGAGCAGGGCACTCAAATCCGAATACACCCCCGATGACTTTTCCAGTGTCAGGAGCGCTCAAGCCAACTCACCATGGCGATACGCAGGAAAATATGTGGACTCTTTTGTGCCGGTGGTCTCTACCAATTCACGATAACGCTCCGAATTCAAAATGCGTCCGCAGAAATAGGCATCCTTCTGCCCATTCGCCCATCCCTCTTTGAACTTCGTCAATCCGTCGTCCTTGCTGTTCGATCCCGCGCCTGCGCCGATATCCATGAAGCGCACCTTGCTTTGGAAGTACTCAATGGCCGCATCATAGATTGCGTAGGCAGAGCTGAACTTATATCCCAATTCGTTCACCGCGGCCAAATGGGAGTAAGCGACGTCGCCCTGCACGTACCACAGATGCGCGCCCACAGATTGTCCGTCCGGAGTGGAAGCCCGGAATATGACCAAGCCCGGAACCTGGAACTGCCGGGCGAATGACCGTGGTGAGAATGCCTTGATTCCCTTCATATTGTGCCGCTCAATCAGGCAATTATAAAGAATAATCCAATCTTGTAAAAATTCTTCAGGATTTGCGCAAATATCAACTCGAACATTGCGTAACGCTCTTCGCGCGTAATACCTGTGATGTTTCGAGACGTTCCGCTCAGGCCCTTCAAAATCGATGATGAAGTGAGATTTAAAACCAACGACCCGGTCGAAACAAGAACGCAAAAGCTGAACGTCATATTCACCGAAGGGATCGGGAACCATCGCAACACTGACAAAGTCGTCCCGTAGAGCTTCGAAACCAGCCCCAAGACCACTCCAATCCTGGCATGAAAACAAAGGATAGGAACCCATCGCATCGTAGCTGCCAGTATTACCAACTGCCCGCCGCAGGAGCCAACCGGCGCTCTCCGCCAATCGTATCGGCTCGCCAAATTCGCTCAGTGCGCGAGCATATGCCGGATGGGCATACCCCGTCCCTGAAGATTCGTCGGCAGCCTCGTTTTCGACGCTCCGGTCAATTACCGGGGCATTGTGCTTATCATTTTCAAATTTCATGCAAATAGAGCAGTTTTATGGCGGAAAATACAATGTTTTTCTATTTTCCGGATGAGCAGCCCGGCGATGGCTGACTGCTATTATGTTCGCATATGAGCGCATTGGAGGACATCATTTATCCCGTTGTGGAGGTATTTCAGGGAACGCAACGTGAATTCAAAAAAGATCCTAATACGGTGCTATTCGGGTTTGACGCAGCCCTGGATTCTGTCGCTTTAATTACCTTCATCACAGGCGTTGAAGAACAGGTACGAGCTACGACAGCCAGGACAATCCGCCTTGTCACGCCCGAGACGCTAGCCTTGGACCCAAGCCCATTTCAAACGCTGGGATCATTGGCTGCCTACCTCGATAAGCAGTTGGAGAATGGGCGTGGAGCGCGGGCGTGACATGCAGGATAAGAAATTATATCTGCGGGCGTTCGAGCCGGACGATTATCAAAAAATTAATGCTTGGCGTCGCGATGAGGAAGTTTATCGCCTGGCTGGCGGCAACAAGTATTTCGTTTCATCGGAGAGAGACCGGCAGTGGGTGCTTGACAAAATCAAAAATAACCAGAGCGAGATCTACCTGGCCATGTGCTTGGTTGAGAACGATCTCATGATTGGTTATATCAGTCTCGCGGACATCGATTACCGGAACAGCCGGGCCGAGTGGAGCGGCATAGTGATTGGTGACGAGCAGTACCGTGGGCAAGGCTACGCGACATACGCCATCTATTTGCTCCTTGAATACGCATTTGACGAGCTTGGCCTGCACCGGGTCTCCGGCTCTTGGCTTGCCGAGAATACAACGTCCCTGTTTGTCGGCAAGATGATGGGCTTTCGGCAGGAGGGCGTGCTCCGCGACTACGTTTACAAGACCGGGAAACGGCACGACATGATCATCATGTCCATGCTAAGGGACGAATTTGAACAGTTGCGGACGCGGTACGCCAAGCAAACCACTGCCAATGCGTAATCTCAGGCGCTGACCGGGTCCAAGAGGGTCGCGAATAATGGTGGGCAATTCGCTTCAAACTCTTTCTTTGTGAGCCGCATGCCTGGTTCCGGCTCCCGGCCCAACAAGCGGCTGAAAAATTCAGATGTCGGGCCATTGCGTTCTGTTCGCAGGAAGTCGAAATGAATTTCCTCGACGCTAAGGCGTTGAAACAGTTCCTGAATGCAGTGGTGCTCGATGCGTCTTGAAAAAGCGCGGCAGCTCAGCACCCACGAGTCCACAAACAGCGTTTTGCTGTTGACCCTGCCATGCAGGACCAGAATTTTGCCTAGAGGACCATACTTGTCGCGATAAGATGCAACAACCACAATTGCGCCCGGCCGGCTGAGGCTGCGCTGCCAATCCGACTCCGTGTAACGCTGCCCGTTCAGATTGAATTGGTTTGTTTTATTGATCAGCTCAAGCGCCCGCGCATCCGGAGGGTTATCGAACGAGAAAATAATTTCCGCTCCGGCGCGTGAAAGGAACTCATCGGACGTCATGCTGTCCTGCGAAGTTTCCCGTACGGCAGCAGAGGCTCTCAGACTGGCTAAACGCAGCGCGTCTTCATCTGAAACCACGGTCTTTCCAAAAAGGTCGCGGAGCCGGCCTATCAATCCGTAAACAAGTTCGTATTTTTCGCCCTCGAAGGCCAAACATTCGATAGCGGGATGCGCCGCTTTCACCTCGGCCAGTTCCATCGCGCTGTCGTCAACAAACACAACGCCTTCCGGGCCGATGTTCCACGCCTGCAATATGCGCGAGACCGCTTCCGACTTCACCGACCATTGCGCTTGAATCGGCCAAACAGAGTCAGGCTTCAGCAGCAGATCTTTTCGCTGGAAGGCGCGTTCAACCACCGCCGGACTGTTCTTGCTGACAACGCCGATCAGCACTCCTTGAGCAGCGAGCGCTGAAAGAAACTGCTGATAAAAGCCGTGCATATGGCTGCGATGATCCAGGTCCCAGGAAACGGCATCCGGTCCGATCTCTCCTACAAGACCCGCCCAGAGCGTGTCGTCAAGATCGGTAATGAGCCCCTTTTTCGGGGGAGCGTTACGGACCAGCAGCGTCAGCAATTCCGCTATGGCCGCTGCGTGCGTGAGCGTGTAAGGAAAGCCGTTCAGAATATAGCCGCTGACATCGTAGCGATGGGACGCCGGAGAGATCTGATCTAGGCGTTCACTGCTCAGGACACGTATATTGGATGTCGAGCAGGCCCACCATTCAAAGCTCGCGAGCGATTCGCGAATGCGCGCCTGTAAAGGATTAGCCTGCCAGCCGGGATAATGGCCTATTGGCGGAAATGGCAGCGTCGGCAAAGAAAGCGCAACCGATGATTGAACTTGCTCCAGCGCGGATCGCAGACGAGCGACGCTCGCGCAAGCGCTATCGACAATGTCTGAGTAAGCAGATGGACTCCAATCTCCAGGCCGCCGTATGCCGAGGCGCGAGTCCAGATCCTCCCACTCCATTAACACAAAGCTTGCATCCGGTCGCGTCGCCGCGATCCGTTCTATATTCCCGAACAAGTCGCCGAACAGTCCCGTGTTTAAATGAACGGCCCGATCCGGAAATGCTTGCGCGAGATGAGCTTTTAGAAAAGTTTCGAGGTGCAAGGGCGTAAAGCCACAGGCGAACAAAACGTCCAACTGACGTGCGTCGGCAGACGGAGTCTTTTGAATGATCTTGAGAGCTTCGAGAATTGTCACTGGTTGTCCGACATCAGATGAGGACTCAGCAGACCTCACTCCGGTTATTTTCATCATCATCACATGAGATGAAAGTTGCAACCCCGCCGCGCTCCCAACCTAGTATGTTCAAATGGCGTTGACTTACGAACGAAATGGTGCATCGTCGAGAGTTCCTTTTGTGTCACCGCGCTGGCGTCGGCGGTCAGCGGTGAAGAAAGTACGGCGCAACTGATAGCTCATGAAGAGCTATCGAACTGCCGCCTTCAAATTCACGAGGGGCCGGTTCGGTGCCGTCGCGGGGTCCCGTCCGGCCCTCGACGGCGCGCTTCGGGATCGATGCTGGAAGTCGCACATTGTGGTCCGATGGAGCGTTGAAATCGAACTGGACGGGTCCTTCCGGTGAGATCCGTGCGGGACAGACCGGGCATCTGGAATTGCAATTTGCGAATCCGCGGATCGCGTGGCTCATCGATCTGCGTGTTAACGATGATGGCTGTTCAGCAACAATAGCCTCCACGGTCCGCAACAACGGTGCGGCACCGGTCATTTTGGGCCGCTATCGGCTCGCGGACTACTCCGACAACGGAGCCAAGCTCGACATCGGACCAGGCGCGGAGAATACCTTATGGCTCGCCATGACTGGATCACAAGCGGATTCTCGCGTTCAGAAGGTCCAGTCTGCCCATAAGCGCCGGTCAAGCAAGATCCTAGCGGAGGGTCTGCCTTCAGCAAAATGGCGTGAGTTGGTCGCCATGGGCGGGTAAGTTGGGCGTATGTCTGTTTCCTCCTCGGATGCCCTCGCCCGTACCCGTGTTTTGTTTGAACAGTGGCGGGCTACGCGCCAGGGCCGCTCAAAAATTCCGGACGAGCTCTGGCAAGCGGTGGTGGCCCTGCACGGTCGCTACTCGGCCTCGCAGCTGTGCCATGAGTTGCACTTAAATGCTGGGGCTCTGCGAGCCCGCTTGCGCGAGCGAGAGAAGGAAAGACCACCTGTTCCTCCGACTTTTGTGCTGCTATCTCCTGCTGACTGCGGCGGGCTCGCTCCGTCCGAACCGATCACGACGGGAGAAGCCCGGATCCGTCTGGTGTGGGAGCGAACCGATGGCAGTCGCTTGGTTGGGCAAGGGCGACGCCGTCGGGAAGCGGAAATTCGTTCACAAGCTGTTCGGCGTTGCTGCCTAATAAACACGACCATCAACTGTTTTGTCCTCTTTTGAAATTTCGCAACGCAACCTCCGGCGCGTGCCGAAGGAGGATGTCGTGGCGCAAGTTCGGTGTATTCATAAACTGTTCGGGCTGGCTACTTAATCGCCTCAAGCCTGGAAACGTTCGACTCCAAAATCTTTGTAACGCTACCGTTCTTTTGAAAGCGCTCGGCCCCGAGCATCCCCGCACAGCAACGACTCTCCACAACTTGGCGCACCTGCTCGAAGCTAAAGGCAATTCCAGACAAGCCGAACCGCTGTATCGCCGTGCTCTGGCCATCCGCGAGCAGGCGCTCGGCCCCGAACACCCCGCACAGTCAAAGTTCGCGATAACCTGAAAGTCCTACAACAGAAACGAGCAATGGCGGACCCAATCTCAAAGCCATAATGCGTTCATTATCTTGGGCTTCTCACTTGGCTTAGCATCCTTTTGTCTACAGCTCATAACAGTCCATAACACTTAGTGAGGGGTACGACGTCTAGACATTTTGCCACTTTCGCTGCAACGCCGTTCGTTACTGCAACAGACCTACGTTGGACCAGAAGCCCTCGTCAGTGATGCACCAACGCCCCTGTGTCGATGTAACTAGCGTTCTCTGACCTCGCAGCGGGAAATGTTTTGCAGCGTCGATCCATTCATATATGAACGGGCTAAAAACGATGCAACCGATTATCATGTCACGGTCTCTGAAGAGACCAGATTTACAGTCGGCCGGGCTACGCTGCTCGACGCGGCTGGTGCATCTGCCAAGACGTTCACATCACACGATGGGAAACAGTTCCATCTATGTGGCTGGTTCCCAGAACGTCACCAGCGTGACCAATAACATGATTGCCGTTTAACAGGAAGGAAATCAGATTTATGAGCCAAAGAACAACAGTTCCAAAAACAGAAAGCTTCGCTTCATTATGGCTATGGCGATCTAGAGATTCACAAACGGGATACAGGCAATTGGTGGATCGAGTGAGCGCCAAAACCCTTATTATGATCACTGTCGCTGTAGCAGTGATACTGTCGACATTTTCCACACGGGCCTTCGGTGACCAAGTAATTTCTTATTTTAGTGAGCCCCGCGACTGGACAGGAGGCCCGTACTACGGCATGTTGGGGACCTTCTTTGCCGATGTCACGGGCGACCGCAAGGCCGATGCCATTGCCGTCAATGACTACACCATCACGGTCCGACGGCTCTCGCTTTTTGCCCAATGAAGACTGGACAGGAGGCCCGTATTACGGCATGTTGGGGACCTTCTTTGCCAATGTCACGGGCAACGGCTTTGCCGATGCCATTGTCGTTAATAACGACACCATCACAGTCCGACCGGATTCTGTTAGGGTGGTGGATCCGCCTCCGCCTACAGGCACTCTCAGCGGTGGCTTCTTCTTCGAGGCAAGCGCAGGATACCAGCCTTTTTCGATGACCGTCATCTTTACTGGAACTTTACGTGGCGGGTCAAGCGCAGACGTGTTTCGGAAAGAGGTGACCCAGCAAATAGTCCCGGGCATTGGTCCGCGAAGTGTTACTTTCTCCGTTAACGGCTTAAAGCGGGGAACTTGGGACGTGACAGCAATTCCAACGGCAGTAGCGGCGCCCAAGGCGTGCTCTGTTGTTGTTCCGGGAATTGTTTATCTTAACGTTTATAAACAACCGTCCTGTTCCGCTCCATGAGCGCTACGTGAACTGCAGGTTCTCCGCGCTGGAAAACAGTGCGCTTTGCCGTTGTTTCCACTGATCGGGGAGCCAATCGGAAAATTGACTGCTGGGAAGACCCGGTAAGTTCACGAGCAGTTGTGTGATACCAAGTTGCGTTCAAATGTGCAGTAACCGTAGGGTGGACGGGAGGCGACCGGGATGCGTCCCCCAGCCACTACCAGAGACAGCCTTGGAAAAACTGGTGACGCTACTGAAGCAATACAAAGGCAAAGCCATTTAGCAGCGAGTGCGACTGTCAAGAAGCAGCCGACAGGTAAGTGGCTCGCGGCTTAGCGGCGCTGGAGCCCGCCCCGGGGCGCATGGCCTCTTTGGCGAGGTTGCCTGGATCACGGCAATCCTGTTGGCACACCATAGAATTACTGCACATTTGAACGCAACTTGGTATGACATGCACATCCGCCAGGGCCAGGCGGAGATTGAGGATGTACAGTGGAACGTAGGCAGCGGGACGCTGACTGTGCGGGCGACCCGGCCACAAGGGTATAGCGGGAACATCTATTTGCACATTCCAAAGGGGTTCGCGTTCAAGGATCCGACTGGCTTGTGGCTCGCCAAAGAGGTCAAAGAGGGCTGCCTCACTGTGCGGTATCCCGTTGATTTTAAGGCTGGCGCAACGCTTGAGAAGTCCTTCGTTTTAGTTCCCTCGGCATCGCTGCTTGCGCCGCCTGCAAAGTAATTGATCGGACGGTTTGTCAACGCATAACTCAAGCAAGTTGGCTCAATATTTCACGTAAAGTAACTGCACTGTTGTTTTCCGTTCCGCGCTTTAGTGCCGGTCCGATTGCTACGGCCTCGTTGTGATCCTCAAACCACGCGAGAAAGCCTGCTTGCTCTGCGCTCGGCAGGCGTTGCTGGTTAATCCAGGTGTAATAGGTGTTCATGTCGGCGTCAATGAGCGCTCCGGCTGCATCGAGTTCCGGTTTTCCCTGTGTTCCGGCGAGCAACTCCCGCATGGATTGTTCCCGCTGCCGTGGCGCATAGCGTGTCAGTAATGTTAAAGGCTGGGCCCGCCGTAGTGCTTCGCGTGCGGACCACTGCACAAAAGTTGTGCTGAAGAGTTGCGTCCCGCTTCCTTCCGTCAACACGCTAACTCGAAACCGGTTCAGTATGGCTTCATTGCCTCCACTCTTAAGGCCGAGTTCTTCCGGTTTCATTTGCGCCAGCAGTGTCCGCAAGACTTCCGGCCCTCCTCCGCCGGGTTGCATGGTTTGCCGCATTTTGGCTACCAGCGCGCGGCGGACTGCGTCGAGCGAACTGAAGGAGAGGCAAGTGAGATCATCGGCGGTTACTTCGCTTTCGCCGCCGTCGATGTACCAGTGGCCGAACGCGAGGGGCTGTGACTTTGCTCGTTTTTGCAGGGCTGCGAAGAAGGCTTCCTTTCCGCCTTGGGGGTTGACGTTTTTAAAGTACACGCCCTCTCCCCGCAGCTTGCGGAACAGCGGATATTTGTTTTCCGTTACACCCCGCCCAACCATGACCAGCCCAAGCCTCCTCATTGGCAAGGCCGTGCTCGATGTTGCGGCGTTGACCCGATGTATGTACTCCACGGAGGCTGCCCGAAAGGCATCGATTTGATGCGTGGCCCATAGATGGGCCGACAGCTTTTCCGAAAACTGGGCGGGAGTGTTCACCCAGTCAATTTGCTCCAAGTCTGACGAAAGCCGAAGTTTTGTGAAGGCCAAGAACTCTTTTTCTAGTTGCTCTGGCGTGAGCGGGCTTAAATATGTGAGTTGGTTGTCTAGTTCTTTGCGCTCAGCGGGAAATTTCCAGTCATAGCCGATCAACTCCCGCAACAGCAAGGGCAGGAAGGCGAGCGGTAGCTGCTGGAACAAGGCAATGTGTACTTGTGCAACGCTTCGGGCTTGCGGTGGATAGCGGCTAAATTGTCCGGCTGTCAACTGACTGGGAAGCATAAAATTAGGCAACTTCGCTCAATGATTTGCCTTGCGCCAGTTCGGGCGAGAAGCCGAGCACGGTTCCAAGCGTCGGCACCAGATCCGTGGATTGCACCGGTCGATCCACAACCCGGTTCTGGCGCACGCCCGGTCCCATGGCCAGCATCCAGGTGGTTCGTGAAAGCACATCGCCGGTCCGATGGTGCTGAAAGCCGTTGCCGCCTGGATCTCCATCGGAATCTCTGCCGAAGTCCGGCAAAATAAAAAGGTTCGTTTTGCCGGCGTACTCGGGTTCGTTTTGAATTGCTTTCCAGATTTCCGCGCACAAGCGGTCCGTGCGCTGAATGGCTTCGAGATAAAGAGAGTAGGTTCCGGAATGCGCGATATCAATGTCGTGCAGTGTGATCCATAGCAGGCTCGGCGCGAGTTGGCGCATCAACTGTTTGGCAATGTAAACCGACAGTTCATCGGGGCTGGCGAGACTTCGGGCATGGCTGGCGAAATCGGTTACCGACAGCTTGAGAAGCTCCGCCATTTCATGCAACTCCGCTTCACTGCCCTGCAGTTGCGGCGTGTATATGGGCGTCTCGTAGTTATCACGGAGCAAGTGGTCGTAAAGGTCGTCCCGGCTGGATTTCGGCAAGGCGGAGGCAAGCAGCCGCTTGGGCAGGATAACGCCCGCGCCTAGTCCTTGTCCATACGCGCGGTTTCCGCTCTCACCGATGCGGTTAAAGCCGTTGCTCGGCGCTACGACCCATGTGTCTGTCGCGGGCCGCTTTAAGTCTTTACGGAAATATTCAAATACCGTGGGATATTGCGGCGGCACGGCGGCAAAGTTGTTAAAGGTTTCGTATACGCCGGTCGCAAGACTGGCTGTGGCGACGTAATGTCCTAAAATGCCGCGATTAATGACCTGCGTGAAGAAGGTTGACTGAGGAACCAGTTGGTTGAGAAGGAAGGGGATATTCTCCTGACCTTCCGGCATAAATGTTTCCTGGTCGCGCGCGCCTCCGCCGAAAGTAACGACCACTGCTTTCTTGCCTTTCGGCATCGCCGTTCCGAGTTTGGGAGCGAAGCCGAACAGCGCCGTTGCGCTCGCGCTTGCGCCTGTGACCGCGCGCAAAAAATCACGCCGACTACTCGATACGGCGTCCGCAATTTGTCTCGCTGACTGGATGTTCCCGTTTTAGCACGAATGATTTAATGATTCCAGCATGAGCAAGTACGTCAAGATTGCCGCCGCGCTGGCCGTGTTGTCTCTGTCCTGCGTGCCTGTCAGCTTTGCCCAAACGCCCCAGCCGGATTGGTTTCCTAAGAAAGACATGCTGACGATTGGGGTGTACTATTACCCCGAAGCCTGGCCGGAATCGCAGTGGTCGCGCGATATGACGAACATCCGCAAACTGGGAATGGAGTTCGTCCATATGGGCGAGTTTGCCTGGTACTTCATGGAGCCGGAAGAGGGCAAGTTCAATTTTGACTGGCTGGAAAGGAATGTTGATCTTGCAGCCAGGAACGGCATGAAAGTGGTTCTTTGCACGCCGAGCGCCACGCCGCCGATCTGGCTGGTGCGGAAGCATCCCGAAGTTCTGATGGTGGATGCGCAGGGGCGCACGATGGATCATGGCAGCCGCGAACAGGCCGATTGGAGTTCTCCCCTTTACCGCGAGTACGTCACGAAGATTGATACCGAACTTGCCAAGCGGTTCGGGAACGACCGGCGCGTCTGGGGTTGGCAAATTGATAACGAACTCAGTCATTACGGAAAGCATTTCTCTTATTCCCCGGCAGCGACTGCCAAATTCCGTGACTGGCTGCGCGAGAAGTATGGCACCGTTGACAAGCTGAACACGGCCTGGGGCGGCGCATTCTGGTCAATGATGTACCAAAGTTTCGACCAAATCAATATACCGAATACAGAAGCGCTGGTAGCTGACCCGAGCCCCCATGCGGTGCTCGATTTCCGCCGCTGGTTCGCGCATGAAGCTGCGGACTATCTAAATATGCAGGCTGGCGTTTTGCGGCGCTACTCGAAAAATCAGTGGATCACAACCAATTTCATGGCGATGCACGAGGATGTTGATCCGTCCTTGTCCGCCAAAACGTTGGATGCTTTTACTTGGACTCACTATCCCATACACGGAGACTTGAACGAAGGCCCGCTTGGGTTCCGGCTGGGCAGCGCCGAAGTGATGTCGTTCACGCATGATTTTATGCGCTCGTTCAATGGCATCTCCGGACCGATGGAGTTGCAACCCGGTCAAGTAAATTGGGGCCAAGTCAATCCTTGGCCATTGCCGGGAGCGATTCATATGTGGCTGATGCGTGCTTTCGGCGCTGGCGCTCGTCTGGTTTGCACGTACCGGTATCGTCAGCCTCTGTATGGGTCTGAGCTCTATCACAAAGGATTGGCGGAGACGGATGGGGTTACTCCTTCTCCGGGTGGGCGCGAATATGCGCAGGCGATGCGCGAAATAGCGGAACTGCGCAAGCAATACAACCCCAATGCGCGGGAACCGGAGTCTTATACTGCGCGGCGCACCGCGTTTCTGATTAGCTATGACAACCGGTGGGATATTACAAACCATAAACAGACGATCCGCTGGAATACGGAAGCACACTGGATGCGCTATTACCGGGCTCTGAAAAACATGATGGCTCCGGTGGACGTGATCACGGCGGATCGCGATTTCAGCCGTTATCCGTTTGTGATTGCTCCGGCTTATCAGCTCATTGACGAAGAGCTGATCAAGCGTTTCACTCAGTATGTTCAAAACGGCGGGCACCTCATCCTGACTTGTCGCACCGGACAGAAAGACCCACGCGGCCATCTTTGGGAAGCAGCCTGGGCGCAGCCGATCTACAGCTTGATTGGCGCAAAAATTCCTATTTATGATGTATTACCGGTCGGGGTGAATGGGCAGATAAAGGCCAACGGCAAAACCTATGCCTGGGGTTCCTGGGGCGACATTCTCGAACCGGAAAGCGGAACGCAGGTGCTGGCGCAGTATGGCGATCAGTTTTACGCGAATCGTCCAGCGGCGATTACGCGGAAGCTGGGGCGGGGAACTGTGACCTACGTTGGCGTGGATACGCTTGACGGTGAACTGGAACGCAGCCTGATGCATCAGGTTTACCAGACTGCGGGTGCGGCTCCTGCTGATCTCGCCCCAGGATTTGTGGTGGATTGGCGCGATGGGTTCTGGGTTGCCACGAACTTCGCCAGCCAGCCCGAAACCATTCCGGCTTCCGCTAACGCTCAGGTTCTGGTTGGCGAACGAACTGTGCCGCCGGGTGGCGCGGCTGTCTGGACCGAGCGGTGATCCTTGTCGCCCAGTACATCCTCCACGTAAAGCATTTTGATAACAACGATCGCTGTGACGGTCAGGGGAGTAGCAAGGACCAGCCCGAAAAGGCCAAGACTAACGCCTAGAAGCAGTTGAGAAAACAGCATGAGGGCAGGCGGCAGATTCACCGCGCGCCGTTGCGCGAATGGCTGGAGCAAGTAGTTCTCGATCATTTGAACCGCGGTATAAGTAGCCGCGACCAAAAGCGCCTTTTCTGGTGTTTGGAGGAAGGCAAGCAATACACCCGGAATTGCAGCGATAAATGGGCCGACAGTGGGAATGAAGTCAAGTAGTCCAGCAATCAGAGCAAGGACCAGACCTAATGGAATGCCAAGAATCCAGAGGCCAAACCCTGTTAATAGAGCCACCATGGACATGCAGAAGAGTTGCCCCAAAAGCCAGTGCCGCAACGCTTCACCGATACTGTGCAGCACTTGTTCCGCTCTGGGGCGCCAAGCGAAGGGCATAAGCCGGAGGAGACCTGTTCTGTATAGCTTTGGCTGCGCGGCGGCAAAGATGCCGATCACTACAATGACGAATAGATTGGCGAGCACGCCCAGACTAGCGGAGAGGGCCTTAGTGATGCGCGCGAAGATGCCTCCATACCGGGAAAGGACCGAACTGAGATCGGGAGCTTGCGATAGCAACTGGCGGCTCCATTTGTGTTGTTCGAGACGGTTGAGCAAGGATTGAGTCGCCTGCGGAAGTTGCGTGGAAAGCTGATCCGCCTGGTCAGCAATTTGTGGCGCCAACAACCAGATAATTCCACCGATAGTTGCCAGCAACAGCACTATTGTGGAGAAGAGCGACCAGCTTTCCCGAAAACCGGTCCATCTCTGGATGGCATCGCTTAGTCCGCGCAAGAAGACTGCTGCCAACAGAGCGGCAAAGATGACAAGAAACACGTCTACCGCAGTCCAAAGAGTGAAGAAAAGCAGGAATGCGAGGGCTATCAGCGCCGACGCGATCAGCACTCGTTGAGAAAATGAGCGTTCCACAGATTCAGCTTGCCACTCAGGTGTCCGGATCCATATGCGCTGACTTTGGACGTTTGATGCAAATCATCGCAGCTTCTGCTGATAAGAGGGCTACTTTCCGGAAAGCGCGTTTCTCGGCCAAGTGCCAGCCCGCGATCCGGCTTATGCTGACCTCGCCGACCCAGGCGTGATTCAACCAGCACGTTCGATCGAACGCCGTTGCCCAACCTTCCCGATGTGAGAAACGAATTTGCCTAATAACTAAATAATAGGTAAGCACCTTCAACGCGACAGGTGTGTTACCCAGATGTTCCCGGTCAGCTCGCCGAGATTGAAGGCAATTTTGTCCCGGGCCACTGAAATCTCCACTACGCCCCCCGCGCCCACATTGCCCATCGAGAAACGACTCCCGTGAAAATGGGAGATCGCCACAGGCGGGCCCATGACTCGTTTGCTGTCGGCCTCCAGCCGCTGCGCCCACAAGCAGAAGAAGCCATCGCGATTCGAGATGAAGTAGATCCATTGGCCATCTGGTGACCAGCGGGGCTTGTCGGCCCAGCCTTCCTCGCCGGTCACGGGGATCCATTCGTTCTCCGGCGCAGGCGTGACGCTGTCCCGCAGGGCGGCGACATAAAGCCGTGAACGGTCGTGATGCACCGCTTCAAATGTGATCCAGCGGCCATCGGGAGAAAATTTGTGCTGATAAAGGCGATACTGATCGCTCCGCATAAACAGGCTGTCGCGGCGAGAAACAAGATTGAAAGCGCGAATGGGATGGCCCTTGCGATAGAGCACCACCTGGTTGTCCGGTGAAAGATCATACGTGGTAGCGCAGTGGGTACAGAATTGATCTGCCGTCCCCCCTCGCACGGGAACGACGATCCCCGTGCCGTCCTTGTCCCCGTCAAGGGTGGTGTAGGTGTAAGCAAGAAGCGAGCCGTCGGACGAGAGTTGCCCCACACCTGCATTCGTCGGGCCGCTCGTTACGGGTGTTTCCGTGCCGCTCTCGAGATTCTTGATCCAAGGATGCGAACGGCCATACCGCACGGAACTGTAGGCCAGCAGTTTTCCATCTGCGGAAAGAGACGCACATTGGTGCGGACCCAGACTCTCCGTCACTCGCCGGGGTGGCCCGACAGCAGTTGCCCGGTTCGTGTCTACCGGCACGATCCACACATCCGAGGAACTCGTCAGACTGGCGAACAAAAGACGCCCGTCAGCAGTGAGCGATGGGTAAGCACTCAGGCCGGTGCCGGAGGTGAGTCGCTGAGGATTGCCTGTGACACGCAAATGGGAAGCGGCAATATGAGCTTTCCAAAGATTTACGCTATCGCCCTGTCGAGCAAAGAAGAGCAATTCGTCATCCTGCCAATGAGCGACGCGAGGCCCGTACCGCCCGGTCGTGAACCCTTTCTCCCGTAGCCAATCGAAGGCGCCCGTGGATATTGCCGCGCCCCCCTGGACCGGCACGACCCACCAATTCCAGCCCCCTTCGTTGGGA
>JBJMGL010000262.1:0-3792 GCA_045807985.1 Bryobacteraceae bacterium | reverse complement strand
TCCGAAAGAGCTTCCGGTGTTCCTGTCAGGACAGGGAACGTGCCGTAGTGCATGGGAATTACCCTTTTGACCTTCAACAGTCGCGCAGCATGTGCCGCTTGATGCGGGTCCATGGTGAAATGATCGCCAATCGGAAGAAAAGCCAGTTCGGGCCGGTATAGTTCACCAATTAATGCCATGTCTCCGAACAGCGCTGTATCACCGGCAAAATACGCGCGGCGGCCATCCGGCAGCGTCAATACGTATCCTGCCGCTTCTCCGCCATAAAGCAGGTTGTCGCCATCCTTGATGGAGGAGCTATGCAGGGCATGCGTCATGGTCAACTTGGCAAAGCCCAAATCAACAGTGCCTCCCTTGTTAATGCCCATGGTCTTCTCTACGCCTTTCTTCTCGAAATAGGAGGCTAGTTCGAAGATTGCCACTACCTTGGGAGAAAACTTTTGCGCTACGGGAATCACGTCATTCACATGATCGAAATGAGCGTGCGTAAGGGCAATCACGTCCACTCGCTTTAACTCATAGCCCTTGGGGAAAGACGGATTCCCCTCAATCCAGGGATCAACAAGAAGCACCTCGCCCGAAGGGAAGCGCAGTTCAAGCGTGGCATGTCCCAACCAAGTAATCTGTATCATTCAGATCCGTTAGATGCAGCGTTCGCCCGCACTGGTACATACAGGCCGTCTCCGATCTTTGCGATACCCGGTATGGAAATAGGCATCTTCCCCGTGATCGGAATTTTGCCAAGAATGGCTTTCGCGGCGGCAATTTCAGAAGTTTGCGTGGTGCTGAACGTTGCTGCATAGGCGCTCACTGCCGGGAAGTCGCGCAGTAAGTACGGATTACCCAATGAGATCAGAGCAACCGGCACCGGCCCGCGTGTAAGCGCATTCAAGAACTGGGCTAATCCGCCTTGCAGTGCGACATTGCCACGGTTTGCGGCCACCGTCACGAAAGCAGCGACATAAATCTGTGGGCACTGCGAGGTGTCTTCCGCCACTGCCTGTAACACTCGATCAGATACGGCCGGAGTGACCACAAACACTTTAAGGTCTCGCACTGCCCGTTGCAGCTCGGCAATGAGAACTTCGCCGCGCTGAGTGAACGTGCTCTCTCCCATGACAACGACACAAGCGTTACTGGTATTCGGCATGGGAAAAAGATGCCTGTCATCTTTCACGGCAACTATCGCTTCATCTGCGGCTCGCTGTGCCAGCTGGTCTGCTCTTGAGTCTCCTATCTCGTCAGCCAGATCATTAAGCTCCACGGTTCGCGACCTAAACAAGCCTACCCGGTTCTTTGCCGTCAGAATCTTTGAAACACTTGCGTCAATTCGCGCCCTTGAAATCCGGCCGCTGTTCACCGCGCTCATCAGCGCTCGAATGCACGCTCCCGGATCAGTGGGCATCAACAAAACGTCCGCTCCAGCTTCTACCGCTCGGACTGCTGCCTCTCCCTGCGAATAAAGCGACGTGATCCCTTGCATTTCCATTGCGTCGGTTACAACCAGTCCGGGAAAATGCAGTTCGGTGCGCAGCAAACCCGTTAGCACATTCGCGGAAAGGGTTGCCGGCTGTTGTTCCGCGTCAAAGGCAGGTACGGCCATGTGCGCGGTCATAATGGCATCCACTCCATGCTGAATAGCGGCACGAAACGGCACCAGCTCTAAAGTCTCAATCCGCTGCTTCGGTGCCTCGAGCCTTGCTAGTTGCATGTGGCTATCCTGTGCCGTATCCCCGTGTCCCGGAAAGTGCTTTGCGGTCACTAGAACATAATCTTCCGGACGGGAATGCGCGCCCTCAATAAAAGCGGATACGCCCTCTGCTACGACCGCCGGATCTTCGCCGTAGGATCTGGTATTAATAATCGGGTTGTCGGGATTGTTGTTTACATCGGCATCCGGCGCAAATACCCAATTCACTCCTAAGGCGCGAGCTTCGTGCGCTGTCGCCGCCCCTAATTCCCTTGTAGCTCCCAGGTCATGAGCCGCGCCGAATGCCATGAGATACGGAAAACGAGCCGTTCCCGCTACTCTTGCCGAAGCGCCGCGTTCAAAGTCGGAAGCAATCAGCAGCGGCGTGCGAGCTTCGTGCTGGATATGATTGATAAATGCCGCCATTTCAAATGGTTGCGCGCTGATCACATTGCCGTTGCGAATGCGCCCGGCAACAATAAAACCACCCACGTGATCTTCTCGTATCCACCGTTGAAACCGGCGGTACTCGGCATCGGCGCTTGGCGGAAAGTCGCCATAACCACGCACCACAATCATCTGCGCGATTCGATCATGCAGTGACAAAGCCCGCAAAAGGGCGGAACTCTTCGCGTTGCTTGCTTGGACTCTTACGCCCTTCGTCCCACGATGAGATGCGCCGGCGCGTTTAGCTTGGGACGCCTGTCCTGCCGCTAAGGGAGTGAACGCCGCAGTAAACACCGCCAGAATGCTGAGTGCGCGACAAATGACCATTCCCCTTACTATAAAGGGCAAAGAGGCGGACGAGCTTACATAAGCCGAAACTTCAGTTTCAGGAGCCCGCTTTCTGCGCTCGCGCGATTGCCTTTCGCGGAGCGTCGGAGCGTGCTGGTTTTCTGGGAGGCTGAAGCAGACGCTTGATATGCCGCAGCAAACTGGCCAGCTCATCCGCGCTCTTCTGCAACACAACATTCGCGCCTGTATTCTCCGGACACAGCCCTAAGTTCTGGGCAAATCCAGTAAGCAGAATCACGGGCGCAAAGACATTATTCTTGTGGAGTCGGTCTATCAACTCCAACCCATTCACGGGAACCATCTTGTAATCCGTGATAACTAAGTCAATTGACTGTTGTTCGACAAGCTGCAATGCCTCTGGGCCACAACTAGCCGGGATCACCTTATAACCTAACTCCTCCAGTACAGACCGCCTTGCCATCAAGCCGTCGCAGTTATCATCGACGAGAAGAATGACGGCGGAACTTGGGGCGCTACGGGAAGAGGCAGGTCGCATCCGGACCAAGTGAAGTTAACAAACAAGTTTCGTTCTGTCAATACTTCCATAAACAGCTCAAATTGCAACACATTTAAGTCTTGACAGAAACGCCTCAGTTTGAGCGGCGTTTTGAGGGAAGCCTTTAATCCACTTCCCGTGGAGCTTTATAACCAGCCTTTGCCACAATCTGATATTTGATAGGCTTACCCTTCTCGTTTGTAATGCGCAAAGGCTCATTCGTCGCAGGATTTACGAGTTCCACCTTAATACGCCGGAATTTGCCATCACGTGCCAGGTTTGTCGGATGATAAGCAAGGGCATACTGGCTTTTCAGCGCATCCTCGATTTGGCGAAATACTGACGGATACTCACCCAGAAAGCGCGGGAAAAATGCCATGCCGCCCGTTTCCTTCGCAAAAGTCCTCATCTCGTTATCAGCCTGAAGAAAGGTCATGTTATCGATCGGGCTCATACCATATCCTTCGGCGATGATTCGGGCAGCCTGCAAAGTACTAATCGTGTAGATCGGAACGGCCGCCTCCTGCAATTTTCTGCGTGTCTGGTCAAACGTGAGCTTGCTGAAAGTATCTATCCCACTTCCGATGAACAAGATCGCCTTACGGCCTTCGATGTTTTGCATGCGATCAGCCATGTCCGTTAACGCATCAAAAACGTTCGACTCACTAAATCCAGGAATTCGCAGCCGGGACATTGCTTCTGCCGCTTTACGCTTATCGGGTGAAAAATCGGACAAAATTGTGGTTCGCAGATCAAAAGCTACTACTGCTACATTGTCATCCGGCTTCAGGGTTTCCAGAAAGCCGTATGA
>JBJMGL010000261.1:0-2500 GCA_045807985.1 Bryobacteraceae bacterium | reverse complement strand
TTGCCGTTGCTGGTTTACCTTGATCGGGTAAACACAACAGTACCGGCCCTGATATCCGTGCTCGCGTATGGAGGATTCAAATGCCTGGTACATCTCACCCAGCCGGTGCTTCAAAATATCGGCAAAGCGGATCAAAATAGGCAGCGAAATGCCACGCCACTCCAGCGTATCGACCAGTTGCTTCAGGTCAATACTGCGATGTGGTTCTTTCGTGGGGTGAACCAGCACATTTCCGTTTGCGCCAACGGAAAAGTAGCCCTTGCCCCAACTCGCTACGTCATATAATTCCGCTGCCTCAGTGGTCGTCCAACGGTCAGCGGGCTCGCGCACTTGGCCGTTAGCCGCAAGTTTAGTACTCAGGGGATTCCTCCGTAATGAATGGAAAGCAGAAACCGAACGATGGGTGTATCTAAACCACAATTAGACCATGCTCCATTGAATTGTCCGGCAAAAGTTCTGTGATAGCAATTTCCTCGTCTAGGATTTATCCGTAGTACCTCTAGCAATGGAGGTTGCTTAGATTTACGGCGGTGGGCCGGCACTCAAGAAGGGAGAACTTCTGAACAGCCAAGAGTCGCCATGGAGAACACCGCATTTCGAAGCAGCGCAACATCGCAAAGTCATTGGAACGCTTCATGCCAGGGCATGTCTGATGGCGGGATACGTGCCGCCCGGAACACGATTCTTATCGCGGATGCATCCGCTCCCCGACGCCGCGCACTCGCGCAAATCTTAAATGGACTGGCGCTGGATATTATCGAGGCGGAAAGCGTCAGGGAAGCGGTTCTTTCTGTTTCTCTGCACAGGATCGATCTGATGTTGATTGATTTCGGCTTGGATGATGGCGGTGCAATCGAACTGTGCCGGAGGTTGAAGCAGGCCAGGGCTACCCAGTTCCTTCCGGTGTTCGTCACGGCTCACTCTGACGATATCCAGAGCGAGGTTCAGTCCATGGAGGCCGGCGCCGATGGTTTTTTCACGGCCCCCCTGCGCCCGCAAGCTTTCCGAGCTCGGGTGCAGGCAATCCTGCGCCACAAAGCAAGCCTTGATGCAAGAGATCACCCTGAGACAGTCCTGCTCTCGCTGGCCCAATCCGTGGAAGGCCGAGATCCGGGTCTGGGTCAGCATTGCGAGCGGTTGGCGCTCATGGTGTCAGCCATGGGACTTGCGCTCGGGCTGCCGGAGCAGGATATTCTTACCTTGCAGCGGGCAGCCTATCTCCATGACATTGGAAAGGTCTCCATCCCGGACAGCATTCTCTTCAAAGCGGGTCCCTTAACTCCCGAGGAATGGGAAGTGATGAAAAGCCATCCGGAAAGGGGCGAGCGCATTTGCAGCAATCTGCGCTCTTTGGCCCCGGTTCTGCCTGTTGTCCGACATCATCATGAGAAGTGGAACGGATCGGGGTACCCGGATTCGCTTGCGGGAGAAGAAATTCCGCTGCTGGCCCGAATTCTCCAATTGGCGGATATCTACGATGCCTTAACTAATTCGCGCTGCTACAAGCGAGCCTTTACTTCCGAGGAAGCAATGGAAATCATACGAGAAGAGGCCCAGAAAGGATGGCGTGATCCTGTACTGACAGAACAATTTGCCGCGCTGATTCCGTTCTTTTCAGACCCTGAAAAGCATCACCTCTCTGGTTTATCGCTGCACGCGCTTGCCAGATCTTTGCAGGGAACTGATCAGCAGTTCCGAGAGGAACAGCCGGAAGCGCCTGGTTTCTATGATGTACCGGTTAGCCTTGTAAGCCAGCAATAACTGCTCACCTTGGTAATTTAGGCGACTCTATAAACGAAAGTAGTAAAAAAACGGTAAACTGTATCTAAGTTGGTAAGAGCGTAGCGGACTAGGCTTCTGTCTGCTTTTGCCTCGGTACAATGGTTCACTTATTAGTTCAGCCTATTTTTCTTCTCATCTCGCAGCAGAACTTGGGCAGCCGGGTTTATGACGGCCTGTTTGACGACACATTCTCCGGCATTTACCGGCTTTCATTCTTCGATTGGGCCCTGCTTCTACCATACTTTTCGATTTTAGTGATTCTTTCCGTGTATGGAGTGCATCGGTACGAGACCATACGCCGGTACAGAAAGCATAAAAAAAGCCTTCTTCATGCAGCTCCTCAGCACTTTACTGCTCTGCCTCGGATAACGGTTCAACTGCCCCTCTATAACGAGCGTTACGTGGTGGAGAGACTGTTGGAAGAGACTGTCAAGCTGGATTATCCCAAGGAGTTGCTACAGATTCAGGTTCTGGACGACTCAACCGACGAGACCCATGCCTTTACAGAGCGCCTGTGCAATGAGTATAGGGCGGCAGGCTTTCCAATTGAGTACCGCCACCGGACGAACCGCCACGGTTTCAAGGCCGGAGCGTTGCAGGAAGGATTAGAAACAGCAACTGGCGAGCTGATCGCAATTTTCGATGCCGATTTCGTTCCTCCCAAGGATTTCCTTCGCCGTACCGTGGACTATTTCGTAGATCCGGAAGTCGGGGTGGT
>JBJMGL010000260.1:0-3551 GCA_045807985.1 Bryobacteraceae bacterium | reverse complement strand
GGGGGTTCATGATTGCAGCGCTTACCTACCTCTCCGGCGTTTTCGGGACGAAGTTCTCCGAAAAATGAAAATCTTTTAAAACCGCCGGGTTAGATGCCTTTCGCGGCGCTTCCGCCTTGGCCCAACGCTCCGGCGCAAGATTGCCATCGCAGGCCCCGCTACATCGCGATGCATTATCGGGCAGAGTTGCTGCCTCGGAAGAAACTGCCTGGTTGGCTCGTATCGCCAGCGGGATGCGTAATCAAAGGAGTCCTTATACCGACTCCGAAAGCGGCCAGATTCAGTACGATCATTACAAGAGCAAACAGATACATTCCCATTGTTACTCCGATTGCAGCGTGCATTGCCAAAATGCAAACCAGCCAAAGGAATCGGCTCTTCTTGAACCAGATGAAAACTGGGTAGCTGATCTCAAGCAGGCAGACCAAAATTCCGAGAACGGGCAGCGCATACTTAAATCGAATCAATATGTCCGGAGAAAGGAGATTAAACGGTGGCCGTATCAACGAACGCCAGAGATTGGACCCATTCCACCAACCGCTACCGAGAAGTTTTGCCAAGCCTCCGAAAAAATAAACGAAGCACAGGTGGATCTGTAACACGCGCCGCCAAAAGCCTAAGAGTCGTGGGTTCTTGACTTTGGTTTTCATCAGCCGGTTGTCCACGGAGTAGCGGTCCGGCAGCGGCGCAAACATCAGATAAAACAGTGCCATCGTCATGAAATTGTCCGCGCCGTATGCAAGCAAGCCACCGCTCTCTGCGGCGCACAGGTGAAGAAACCAAGCGATGATCGCCGCCGGCCGACAGAAAAGTCCCAGCAGCAGACAGCATCCCATGCAGAGCAAACAGGCCCAAGCAATGGAAAGAACTGTTTCCTCTCTGAGGCCGACAATCTGGCCAACAGCCACGAGCCAGCCAAGCCTCGGAATCAGCGGACTGTCGAAAGAGGCCATAGCCTCTCCCAATTTGCGGCTTACAAGACCCTGGCCAGTCGTGGAAAACATGGAGTGCCAGTCACTCCTTAAGAAGAGCGCATAAACGAGGACTTGGACGCCCATGCCGACGCGAAAAATGGCAAGCCATGTGTCTGTATCTGGAGGAAAAAGAAATTCGCGCAATTTTCGCCACTGGCGCCGCAGCAGGATCATGACCGTGTGCGCCTCAAGGCAAGCACTGTCGTCCCCTGCCATGACGTGCGTGGTTTCGCTATTGCTTCTGCTCATCACGTAAGCTGAAATCGTAGCTGAAGATTGGTTGAAACGATTCGCCTTTGCCTTGCTCAAAATCACTGATGCTCGGTGGGCTGACCAATTCGAAGGTGGCGCGAATTTTTCTCACGTCGGGGCGCTCGCGCCAGATAGCCAAGGCGAGCATCTTTACCACCACTTCCCGCAGGGGCTCGTAACGATTATCGGCCAATCGCGCTAGCAAACTGTCCAAACGCAGAGCGGCTGCTTTCCCGCTAAAATGGGGGGATTCATACTCCACGCGTCCGTCCTGGTGGATTAATTCGAAAATCAATTTCTGATAACCTGGGATATTCGGCGCGAAAAAAGTATATCCCGATTGGATGCCGGCGGCATGCAGATAAGTGGCGATGCTCCGCCGGACCGGACTGGATGAAGCCGCGTGTTTTCCCAACAGCGAAGCTGCGAGCAGTTCAGCCTTGCGCGCGTGCGTATCGAGCGCTGAGGGTAGTATTGTAGCGCGTTCGGCGATAAGCGAGAACAGCCCCGCAAGACAAACTAGTGTTATGAGGAAGAAATGTATTCCGAACCAAGCGGGATATACGCGCTTCGGAATCATTACGTCTTTACCGCAGACATTCGCCGGGAAGTCAAATATCGCGGGTACACAATTAAAGCCAGTGCCGAGAGACTCGGAACTGGCGTATTAAGTGCGGTTAAGTCTACGCAGCAGCTTAAAGCGCCGCTGCAACCAATTTTAAATTTTCAGTCGCGTCTTTGCTCTCGCTTGTTCCTGGCAGGACCTGCTCCACGAACCAATTAGCACTCGGACTCCTATTCGCGTAAAACACCGTCGCTTCATCAGTTTGTATGCTGCCCAAGGACCGGGCGGAAGAGTTTTGACTAGGTGCGTGAATTGTAAAGGCACTCATCGCAACCACGGCCACAGTCACGAGCACGCCCGCGACCACATGTTTACCAACTGCAACTATTTGTTGTTTCATAAGTTACGATCGTGAATGTCTTTACCTGTTTTGTCAATAATTAAGTCCCTACTCAAAGCACCTAGTCTCCTCATTGTCAGGGCGTCAGCAAAGCAACACCTTCTTCAGAACGGAACTCGCCCCGCAGTGGGTCCCACAGCGGGTGAAGACGTAAGTAGTCGTAATTAAGTCCCTACTCGAAGTACCTGTCGCTCACTGTTTTGGCGCCAGCGAAGCAACAATTTCTTCAAAACGGGAATCGCCCCGCAACGGGTCCCAGAGCGGGTGAAGACGTAAATAGCCGTAGGTCACGTGGCTCCCTGGCAGTTTGGCTGCTTCCGCCAATAGTTTAATTGCGCGGTCCTTGTCGCCTGTCCACGCATGAATGATTGCCAGATATTGGGTTAATACGGAACCCTCGATGGCGCTTTGACTAGCGGGCATCAGTTTGACAGCGAGCTCGCCCTCACGAATCGCGTCCTCCTTGTTTCCCAAGGCAGCGTCGATCACGCCGAGCGCGCAGAGACCTTGGGCGTAGCCGCTTTCGGTGCGGGTAGTCTGCTGAACTTCAGTTCGTGCTCTAACGAACGCCTCGCGCGCCGCCCCGTCATCGCCGCGGAGCCGATGAACAAGACCTTCGCACCAACTGGTAGGAAAGGGGATATTTTCTTCGTAGCAGCCGCCGACTGGCATGGCGGCTAGCGCTCGTTCCGCCGCGGCGGGATCGCGCTCGCGCAACGCAAGGTCGAGCCACCGGTAAACAATAACGGGAAGCGCGGTCGGGTCATTGGCGAGAACGGTCTCAATCGTCGTATGCAGAGGTTTTAAGTCTGCGTGCCATTCCGCGGCAACCCATGCCCGTCGCACCTTAGTGGCCGCATCCTTTGGAGCTATTGCGAGCACGCTGTCCAGAGTAGAGAGCGCCTCCTGGTAGCGATGCAGAGCTTGATAGGTCAGAGAGATTTGCTGGAGTATGGAGAAATTATGCGGGTCCAGCTCCAATGCCTGTTTCATTTCTTCCACGGATTTTTCCCAGTGGCCTTGCCGCCGATCAATGTAGCCGGTCAGAAGAGGAATTCGTGATTCGTTGGGCAGCGAACGGCGTGCGATCGCCAGCTCTGCCTTGGCTTGGTCGTAATCGCGATATACCCAATACAGGTGATGGGCGAACGCCAAATGTGTCTCTCCAGATTCGGGACGGGGGCCACGAACGGATCGAATGGCTTTCTCGGCCAATTGAAGGCGCTCATTAGTGTGATCGAACCCGAGGAAATAAATTCTGTCGTGCGCCGCCGCGAGCTCATAATATGCATTGAAGAACAAAGGATCGCGTGCGACAGCCTGGCTAAGTAGTTCTACTGCCTGGAACAAATCTTCTTTT
>JBJMGL010000259.1:0-3768 GCA_045807985.1 Bryobacteraceae bacterium | reverse complement strand
TGAAGCGGCTAAGAAGTTGCCGAAGGGACGGGTCTATAGCAGCGGAAAGGCGTTCATACCCGGCATTCGCATCGAACTAGCAAACAAGCTGTTAACCCTGTTAGAGACCGACGGCAGTCAGGTTCACAAGCCTGAGCATCTCGGGTGGACAACGACCAAGTAGCGTGCATCTCGCCGACAATCGCCGGTCTTCCGCGTAGCTGGGAGGATGTCGGGATCGGCCATATGGTGCTGGTTCACGAAAGTCCGGAGGATGGCTGGTTCGAAGCAGTGGTCGTTCATCGTGACGAAGAAGTTTTGACTCTCCGTTTCCGCGACTACCCGAAACAGCCAACCTTTGTGCGCCATATCAGCGCGGTTGCTTTGGTCAACCCTGGACCTGCCAACCCGTCATAGGTTGTTTACGACGACAGCTCGGGCTCACTGCCCGAGCAACTTCCTTTCGGTTTGCCGGTTGTAGCACCCGGCTCTTATTTCAAATCTCACATCATCAAGGAGAAACAGCCATGTCCACGGACACGGATCGCATCCGCTTGCTCAACGATGAGCTTCGACGACACCTTTTAGGTGGCGGAAGCGTAGGGGACGGAAGCGCCGTCATGACGCCTGGCATCGCTGCGCTTGGCCAACAGGCCGTACGGCGTTTGATCCAGACCATCGCGACCTTCGATGATTTTTGCACCGCCAACGACCCCCACGGCGAACATGATTTTGGCGCCTTCGAATTTGACGGCACACCCGTAATGTTCAAAATTGATTATTACGACCGGGATTTACAATTCCATTCCCCGGACCCTGCTGATCCGGCTGTCACTCAGCGAGTGATCAGCATCATGCTGGCAACGGAATACTAGTCGCGCTGAGGACGCCCCCTCAGTTTCTTTTTGGATTGATGGGGGCGCCTCAAAACGAAGCGCGTGGTTTGATTTTCAAGGCGACGGCAACGTTCCAAAGTGAGCCGTGGGCTCCCACTAAGCGTATTGAGTTGGTTCGATTACGCCTACGCGCAAACTAATTTTGTCGATAATCTTTTTAACATCAACGGAAGTTAGCGATGGCAAAAACTGCTCCTTCTCGAAAACTATCTAGCAAGAACAGACCTCCAGCGATCTCCGCGGCAGCTTGGGCGGATATCAAAGCAGTGTTTGATGCGGCGCAATCGGCCCAGCGGCGAGAAAGCCGTTTTTCCTTTTACGTTTATCTGGCTGCCGTTTACCATGCATATCGAAAATGGAAGCGCCTCAGCATAGCTAAAAAGACGGCGCGACAGATCGCCAGCACCTTCCGAGTACCGTCGCGAGATGGTGTCAGCCCCATCAGAATTATTATTGAGGCTACCCTTCCAGAGGCTGGAGCGAAGCAACACAGCCGGTGGGTCCGCGCGTTGCAATTTGCCTCGGTAAACGACATCCCCTCTCAAGGGCTATTGGATTTCTTCCGATCCAACGGCGGCGTGGCGGGTTGTGCTAGCCTTTCCGCCGAACGTCGAAAGCGGCGAACGCAGAAGCACAGTTTGGCTTCATCTTTAGCACTCCATTGGGCAGAGTTTTAGTTTGCCAGGTCGATAAGCTCCCACGCAACTTGAGAGGCATTTCGCCTCGAATTGCGAACCCTTCTTGAGTTTGAATTCTGTGACATCACCGTGCTCTCTGAACTGACGTGCCATGGGGAATGTTTTGAAGGTGTAGTCCGCGACTTGGATCCGCTATCCGGCAGATGGTCCTGAATTATCTCATGCATTTTTCCGGGGTAATGGATGAGTTGGTCGCCGAATTGGCCGCTCTTTCGAAAGAAGCCAAAGACGAGTTGGCCACGCTATAGCCTTTCGCCGTGCTTCACGCGGGGGAATGACTGAGCGCCATCTGCGCGACTATTAACGGGCGGGCTGCTAATCACAGCCCGCCCGTCGCTGGTGAATTGAACGCCAGGGTCCTAGCCAATTTGTCCCTGGTCGATTTTATATACAACGAACTGAATGGTGTCCTCACGCTCATCAGCTTTCAGCTTCATTTTGCAACAAAACTGCTCAATAGACTTTTCCATATTTAGCCGAATTTCCAATTGTGCCTTCTGATCCTGCATTTCCTGGTTGATCGACATTTTGTTTCCCTGCGTTTCGATTGAGCGTCCCTTGCACCGGCACTAAATCCTTCCACGCTCGGGCTTCAGGTTTGCTCATTACGTGTCTCTTTAAGAGACCGTGAAATCGCGTTGCGAACGCCTCGACCGTGCTGTCTGTCTTTCGAACTTATTTGCTTCGGGTAAGGCGGGCGGCCGCCCCCTCATTGCTCACATTGCGGGCATTGGCGCTTGGAGCTAATGCAGCGGTCGTTGCCGCGAGCCCCGTACGTGGCGGCGCTGCCGTTTGTTGAGTGATTTTGCTCTCCATCTTTTCAAGGCGCCGTACTTGGCCCGAACCAGCAGTTTCGCACCTTCTCCGCCCGAGATAACCAATCCGTCCAGGTACAGTGGCGCCATCACCTTAAAAAGCCTAACCCGTTCGCCTGGGCGGAGCTTCGATTTCCCCTGGCGGAACCGGGCCAGAATTTCACCGTCGGCGTTAGTGACAGGTGAGCCATCTGGTAGCTCTAGATCCCTGCGCCGCGAGACGCGGTAGGCAGCACTGGGCGGTTTAAGCATGTATCCGACAACTTTGGGCAAGGTGCCCTGCTTTATTCTTGCAACGTGAGCTCCTTTTAGGCCATCAGCAATTGCAACGTATCTTCCAGATTTTTCAAGTAGCCGGAGTCTGGCCTTTAGTTTCCGTTCATTAACGTTCCAAACTAGCGCGTGAACGTGCCAGAACACGCATTGTTTTTCAGTGAAACGAACTCCAACCTGGAGGTTGGTGTAGTACGCAGGCTCGACAATGCCGAAATACGACTGACCGCGAAGACCATAACGAAGCCGCTGTTTAATGGATTCCAGATCGAGATCCGGCTCGGTCAACGCCCTGGCGCACTGTATGTCCACTAGAGTGACAAAAAAGATTGGCTGATTGTGCTCTACATTATCCGGATCGCAAAAGAATTCGGACAACTCCGCGCATACGGCTCTACCCCAGAGCATTCGGGCCCGGTAATTGACTGCCCGTAAAGGTGGTCCATGGATCGGCTGAAGTAGACTCCTATCTCCGAGGCTCAGACTGTTACGATTACGTGCCTCCAATAGTGCGTACGATAGTTCTCCCTGTTCCCGACGTACCGAACTTGCAATTTTTGTCTCGCTGAAAAATGACATGATCCGTTTCTTTCATGATAGGACCATCATCTTTACAAGTTGCTGCATATTGCAGATTGGTCAATCGAGGCATGGGATTGAAGCGTTGGTGCTTTGAAATGGGTATTTGAGCGATTGATGTGTTCATACAATAGAATGCATCCGCTTTTTTCCCCGGTTTTGGCGTCGAAGTTGCTAAACACAAATATTTTTTGCCGAGCATCCAACGACGTCCCCTGCCTGACGTAATCCGGCTGCTCATCGGTTTAGAATCAAAATGTCGTCCGACGTTACGCGGCCCTTGAGGAGCGTCTTGAACGTGTAGTTCGCCATCGTGCCATAATCGATTGGGCTAACGTCGATACGATACAGCTTGTCCGTCATACACTCGTGCTGCTTTTCCGCCACATGGACATCGAGCGAAACCTTCAGCCGGGATTGTCGAACGTAGGTAATTTGTGGGAACTCGAACCGCGGTGGCAGAAGCACGACCGCGTTAAAATGAAGGCCATCATTGACCTGAAGCTTTCTCACCCGCACCTGTTTGTG
>JBJMGL010000258.1:0-6994 GCA_045807985.1 Bryobacteraceae bacterium | reverse complement strand
TCCTTTTCGTCGTTTTCTTTTGAGTCCTGACTGGATAGACGGTATGCCGAAGACAGCATGATTTCACGCTGTAGTTTCTTGACTGACATGCCGTTCCCGACAAGGTAGTTGGCCAGGTATTCCAGCAGTTCAGGATTGCTCGGCGGGTCGCCTGCTTTCCCAAAGTTGTCGGGAGTGTTCACAATACCCGTGCCGAAGTGCCACTTCCAGACGCGATTCACAAAAACACGAGCCGCCAACCCGCTACTCACGATATTTTCAGCCAGTTCAAGCCGCCCGCTGCCTTTCGTGAATGGTTTCACGTCGCTGGGAGAAAGAACTTCAGGAAAGTGCCTCGGAACAGGGTCTCCCAGGTTATGAGGATTGCCGCGCAAATTCACGGCCACATCAATTGGCTTCGGTTTGTCCGTGACGCCATGAACAAACGGGAATTTTTCTGCGTCTTTAGCGCTCTTCTGCAGCTCTTCAATTTGCTTGTTTAAAGCTTCCATGTGCTCTTGCCACTCAGGGCTCAAGCGCCTCGTCAGACCCCAGCCGCGAAACACGAATAATCCCGGCTTCGCCCGCTCATCATCGGTGGATTCAAGCGACCTCAGGAAAAGATCCACCCAGAGGTTCGCCTTCTCCGTGGGCAGGGTCTTCAATTCCAGGTTGCAGCCGGGGCAGAACTGATCGTCCGTCTCGAAATCGTTCGGCTTAGCATCTCGTTCCAGCCGTTCGGGAACATCGCCTTTTGCCTTGATGATGTCGTTTTCCTTTTTAATCTTTTTGGAATCCGCCATGATGCTCAGCACCAGCTTCTGAAAGCTGTCCGCTAATGCTTTGGCTTGGTCTTCGCTTCCGCCGGTTGCGATCATGGCCTGCCAGTCTTTCAGAAAGGGATACTGATTCTTCGGCGTTTTCAGATAATTCACCCAGCGCTCCAGCATCTCCGGGTCGCACTTGTCACGACTGGCAACGGTTTCAAGCGGCATCTTCGGTTCTCCGCTCACGCGCCAGGCGGCAACCATATACTTGGCGGACTGGTG
The DNA here is from genome assembly GCA_045807985.1 of Bryobacteraceae bacterium. Taxonomy (GTDB): domain Bacteria; phylum Acidobacteriota; class Terriglobia; order Bryobacterales; family Bryobacteraceae; genus Bog-105. The sequence continues at coordinate 5,966 of JBJMGL010000258.1, read as the reverse complement.
GGCTAAAATCTCGGAAAGCTGTTCCGTTTCGTGTTGGGAGAACTCGCGAAATTCCTTCCGGAGAGCCGTCAGCTGATCCTGCTTGCGCTGCCAGGCAAGCACAGTCGCGGTAGAGCTGACCGGATATTCGTTATATGTAGTACTGGCAAAAACCCCAACCAGCGCATAATAGTCTTTCTGGAGAATAGGGTCGTATTTATGGTTATGGCAACGGGCGCAAGCAACAGTTAATCCCAGCATGCCCCGTGTCACCATATCGACGCGTTCGTTGCGTTCGTCGGCCCGCCCCTGAACCGGTTCGGCCTGATCCCAGATCCATGGACCTTGTCCCAGCATGGCGGTGCCGGTCACTAGCTTTTCGCGATCCTTTGCATCCAGCAAATCGCCAGCCAACTGCGCCTTCACAAAAGTGCTGTAAGGCATATCGTCGTTGAATGCCTTGATCACCCAATCGCGGTAGAAATAAGCGCCGTTCCAGGGCATGTAGCCGCGCCCCATGGGGTCCAATCCGCGCACGTCGTCCTCGCCGTAACGCACCACGTCCAGCCAATGCCGGCCCCAGCGTTCGCCATAACGGGGTGAGGCAAGCAGGCGGTCCACAACATGTTCGTATGCCTGCGGAGAACGGTCTTTTTCAAAAGCCTCAATCTCTTCCGCCGTGGGAGGAAGTCCTGTCAGATCATAAGTAGCGCGGCGGATCAGCGTTCGCTTATCAGCAAGCGGAACTGGCTTCAAACCCTGTTTTTCGAGCTTCGCCAAAACAAGCCTGTCCAAATCCGTGGTTGCCCATTTCTTATCCATAACGGCGGGAACAGGCACGCTATGAAGAGGCTGAAACGACCAAAACTTCTTTTGCTCCGCCGTAATCTTGGGACCGGATGGCACCACCGGCGCTGTTGGCGAGTTCGGCCAGGGAGCGCCCAGTTTCACCCAATCTTCCAGCACCGCAATCTCTTCCGCTTTCAGGTGTCCGCCTTTCGGCATCTTCAATTCGCCGGTTTGTTTTACCGCTTGGATCAGCAAACTCTTTTCAGGGTTGCCCGGAACAATGGCAGGGCCCGAGTTTCCGCCCTTCAATAAGGCGGGAAGCGAGTCCACCCGCAATCCGGAAGTGGCTGCGGCGGTATGGCACGCATAACAGTTATTCGCGAAAATGGGCCGCACTCGGGTTTCAAAGAAGTCGCCAGCGGGTGAAGCCGCTCCAACGCTTCCATGAGTTGCCGCCGCGGCAGTTTGTGCTCCGGGTCCAGGTGCGCCCATCTTGACCCACTCTTCCAGAGCCGCCACTTCCTCCGGCTTCAGCTTGCCGCCTTTCGGCATTTTTAAATCGTTGTCAGTCTGACGAACCGCAATAATCAAAAGGCTCTTATCCGGATAGCCGGGAACAATGGCGGGTCCCGAGTTTCCGCCCTTCAACAGTGCATCCATCGAATCGACGCGAAGACCAGACATAGCCGCTGCCGTATGGCAGCCGTAGCAGTTCTTCTGGAAAATCGGCTGCACCTTTGTTTCGTAGTAGCCTGCGGCGGCAGGCGGGGATTGCTGGCGAGCTAAGGCGTGAAAGTGGAAAACAGCAGCGGCACTGAGAGCCACACAAAGCATGGCTGGCGTTCGCTTACTCATAACATCGATCCTTAAGAGTGGAGCACAAAGTCACCGACAGGGTGTTCGGTTAAGGATTCAGCGTTGTAAGACGGGGCAGCGCTACTTGATGCTTTCTAATTAAGCTACCACGTTTTGCGGTTATTTTCCCCTATTCCGTGCATAAAACAATTTGATAAGGAGGGCCGCTCATAGCACTTTATACTGGCGTGATTGCCTACGTACATGCCGAAACGCCAGATCTCAATTTCATGGTTATTTGTTGCCGTAAACCTCATGACCGCGCAGCAACCCGCGCCTCAGCCGGTCCATCGGCGCGCACTTCCTCCGAAGCCGGGGGTGAAAACTCCAGGCGTTCAAATTCCGCTCGCAAAATTGATTCCAGAAGCCAAGTTCAGCCTACCCGGCTCACCAGATTGGATCGCTATCGGGGACGACGTTTGGGTGTCCAATAGCTCCAGAAACAATGTGAGCCGTATTAATCCAAGAACCAATGAAGTCTCCCAGACAATCACGGGATTAAGCAAGCCGTGCTCCGGCTTGGCGATTGGTTTTGGCAGCCTGTGGGTGCCGAACTGCGGAAGTCAAACATTAGCGCGGGTTGATTTAATAACAGGAGCGATTTCAACAACCATTCCAACCGGCGTTGCCGATTCCGAAGGCGGCATAGCGGTGGGAGCGGGAAGCGTTTGGCTGCTGACCGATAAAAAAAGCACGCTCTCGCGCATCGATCCCGCAACGAATTCAATTCGCGCGACAGTCGCGCTCCCGGAAGGCTGTTACAACGCTGCTTTCGGTTTCGGCAGCGTCTGGGTTTCCTGCACAAAACAGAACACAGTCGTTCGGGTCGATCCGGCGTCGAACAAAATTTTAACGACGGTACCCGTTGGACCAGAACCCCGCTTCCTCACCGCGGGTGAAGGCGCGGTGTGGACTCTGAACCAGGGTGACGGAACAGTGACCCGGCTCTCACCAGAGACCAACCGTGTGGAAGCAACGATTGAGCTTGGCATTCCTGGTCCCGGCGGAGAGATCTCGGCTGGCGAAGGATCGATCTGGGCTACCTCCTTTGGCTTCCCTGTTTCAAGAATCGACCCAAACTCGAACAAGGTCGTCCAGCAGTTCGTCGGTGAGGGAGGGGATGCCATCCGAGCGGGCGGCGGCTCAGTCTGGCTGTCGAATTACAAATTTGGGACCGAGTGGAAGGTCGATCCCAAAGCACTGGCAACCATCAAGTAATTGCTTCCCAATAAGCGCCGTCAGAACGAATACCGCAGGCTGGCTTGAAATACTCTCGCAGGATAGGCGCTTTGGAACTCGCCAAATGTCGAGGGAGTGTTTACGTCCAGCTTTGGGTTATAGAAGTTTACGTGATTGAACGCATTGAAGGCCTCACCACGAAACTGTAGGCGATGTCCCTCAAACGGCATTTTAAAGTTCTTCATGACCGCGATATCGAAGTTGGTAAATCCAGGCAGCCGAACAATGGCTCTGGTACCAGTGGTTCCACCGGCCTGCTGAAAATAATTACCTGCCGCAGAGGTGCTGCTGAACAGGCTGGGTAATCTTTTATCATCAATGGTTAAGCCGTAGACGTTGGAAGCGCCAGGCAGCAAGTTCGTAAGGGCGCTGTATTCATAGTTGGTTGGATACACGCCGCCCGCTGTAATCGTGGTGGGGAGGCCGGAGTGATAGCGCGCGATGGTTGACACCTGCCAGCCGCCAATCACGGCATCGACATACTTGTTCACGCCGCTGGCAAATTCTTTGCCTTGTCCGAACGGCAGTTCGTAGGTGACATCAGCGGTGATGTTATGGCGCATATCGAAATCGGAAGATCCGCGAAAAGCGCTGGCGTTGAAAGCATCCTGGAGAATGGCGCCACCGAATTTAGCGCCTGACTCTGCACCGGATGAATTATCAATTGAGTGCGAAAGCGTGTAATTAAAATCGAACGCTACACCATGGCTCAGAGGACGGCGGAAGGTGAGAGTAGCCGCGTGGTAATTAGCGAAAGCAGCGTTGGTCCAGGTCGGCATCCCCGCAAGCTGAAGCGGGAAGAAAGTATTGCAGCCCGTTTTTGTGTAGCAGCTATTCGTGCCCTTGATGCGCTGCCGGTCTGACAGATTCAGGTTGTCCTGATCGCTGAGCCCGTTCTGAACTACCCAGCCTTGATAGTAATTTTGCGTGGCGGAACCGGACACATAAGCATTGGCTAATCCGGGGAACATGTTCTCAATGAAAGGAACGGGCGCAACGGGACCATAGTTCTGTCCGGCAGCCAGATAATCGCTGTGCAGGACTTGCACGGCTTGCGACCAGGTGGTCCCGGAGATCGGGTCCCTGAACTGCGTGAGCGGCTGATCGAAGTCCTGTTGCAGCAGACCCCGGCGGTACAGGCGTCCGGCGTAACCGATTTCAATCGTCAACTTGCCGGGCAGTTGCTTGGCGTAGTTTGCGTTGAGCACCATGGAGTAGGGAGCTTTCAAGTTTGAGACAACACCCACGCCCTCGTTAAACCCTCCGGTAATGGTTTCAGGCGCAAAAGGAAACCCTCCGGCCGGCGCAGCCGGAAGCGCAGGCAGGCTGGCGAGGCCGTTATATCGGGCTGAGTTTGTAAAGTTGGTGTTAACAGGTTGCGTAACTGTGCTGGCCAGACCAGGAGAACCGCTCTGGTCGATGTTGTAAACCATATCGCTGCCGTACTGGTCGTAAACCAGGGCAAAGCCGCCACGAAATACCGAGCCCTTTCCGAGAACGCTATTCCACCAATGGCCGCTGCTGTCAGGCGCATAGGCAAAAGAGAAGCGCGGCGCAAAGTTCAGGTTGTTACGGTTGTACCAGCCAGGCTTACCATTGGCCGGACCACCCAGAACATAGGTGAGCGCTGCGTTCGGAATGGCGTAGCTGGGGATTCCAGCCTGCATGGCGCCTACACGCTCGGCGAAATACTGCTGTAATGGCGTGGTGGTCACTACTTCCGTCCCGTTCACTTCCCAGGGCACAGTCGGATTGCTGTAGCGAAGGCCAGCGGTAATAGTGAGATCGCGGCGCACTCGCCAGGAGTCCTGAACGTAGAATTCGTAATCGTTCACCGCATATTCACGGGTGGCGGGAGTGCCGAAGGGGATGACGGAGCCGGTTTTTGTGAATTGGTAGGTGGCTGAGTAGTCATTAATCAGTCCCAGCAGGTTGGCAAAACCGTTTTCCGCAGCGGTCGCATCAGCGAGTCTCAGACCAGTAGCTCCCTGCTTTGCATTGATGTAGCTGGTCATAATCGTAGCCGCGTCTCCACCCAGTCCGGCCAGAGTGTTGTGGTTATATCGATAGTCCGGATAGGAGTTCTCGTAATTAATATGGGTATTCCGGATAAAGCGGATGTTAGCTCCTGTTGAGATCGTGTGCTGTGACTTGGTCCAGGTGAAATTGTCCGCAATGTTGTAAGTCGGCATAATCTGGATAGAAGGCCGGTAGTCATAGTTCTGTATCGAGCTGAGCCCTGAGAATCTCAGTGATGTGCCGATGGTTCCGGAGTTGTTGAGGCCAAGCCGTGTCAGACCGAAGATAAGCGAATTGACCATACTGGGGCGAGGCACCCAGGTATAGTTGGCGGAAATACCTTTGCTGTTATCCAGAAGCAATTGTGCTGCCGTTTGGCCGGGAAGTTGAGCACCAATCACGTCCGTTTTGCCGCTGTTCAAAGTGCCGCGAACCGAAAGCGTGTGTTTGCGCGCTTGGTCGAGATTGACGTCTAGCTTCGCAACATAAGCCGATTGATCTAAATTCATCGGGGCGTTAAATCGTAGGCCGTTAAAGTTAAGGCCATTGTCAGAGGACAGCGCAGGATCATTGCCAAGCGGAAAGGCATTGAGATATTGCCTCATAGCGGCACTGTAGCCAATATGCAGCGGGTCCATAGCGATCACGTCGGCAGGGCCGAGCACTTGTGTCGAGCCGTCGGAAAGTCTCACGGTGAGATTTCCATCCCTTAGGGCTTGACTGGGCACGGTGGCGGTTTGAGGCTGAGCACTGGCATCAACACGACGCTCCCAATTTCCAAATAGAAAGACTCTGTTCTTAATGATTGGTCCGCCGAGGGAAACGCCGAACTGGTTGCGGACGAGCGCGGCCCGTGGAATGCCTGCCTGATTGTTAAAGAAATCATTCGCTGCCAGGAGAGTGTTGCGGTTGTACTCGTAGAGCGTGCCATGTACGGTGTTAGTGCCACTTTTTGTAATCAGCGTGACCTGACCGCCGGAAGAACGCCCCAGGTCTGCTCCCTGACCGGCGACAGTGACACGGAATTCTTCAACCGAATCGAGCGGAACAGGAATGGCTGCATTGAAACCCGGCGTGTTGGCGTT
>JBJMGL010000257.1:0-6899 GCA_045807985.1 Bryobacteraceae bacterium | reverse complement strand
TCAAGAATTTTCGAATCTCGAAAAACCATTGGCGCTGAAGAGCGATCCATTCGGAGCCGTGAGCGAGAACAAAGTGATGTATTGGGCCGAGTTTCTCATGCCGGAAGGCGCAAAAGCGCTTGCCTTCTACGATCATCCATTCTTCGGGCGATGGCCGGCCATCACGCGCAACGAATACGGATCGGGAACGCTCACCTATGAGGGAACGTATCTATCTGATAAGCTGCAAAGTCAGGTGTTGCTTGACGCTCTGAAGCGCATTGGATTGACCGGAGCCGACCAGCAATTACCTGCGGCAGTGCGCGTCAAGCATGGCGAGAACGGATTCGGCAAGCGCCTTCATTATTACCTGAACTATGGGAACGAACCGCAAACGTTCGCTTATGGGTATCGCGCTGGCACAAATCTGTTGACGGCAGAAGCCGTCGCTGCTTCCGCTCAACTGAAACTGGCAGGTTGGGACGTTGCCATCATAGAGGAACGATAAGAGACAACTCGGATTCACCCCTCCAAAAAGGTCCACTCCACCTGGCGATCAGAAAGTTCCGTTCCACTTCCTGAATACTCCTTCGTCTCGATCCGAAATGTATTCGGTTGGAGCACCGGAGGAGAAAACTGTGGTATCCCATCCTTCCAGAACAACATCACCTTTGGCGCATTCGCGGCTGCCGGATCTGCCGGATGACTCAACGGAAACTCGGCCTGCCTGGTCAAACCGCAACCAAGATACAAAGAAAGCAAATCGCAAAACCCCACCGCAGCCGTCCAGCGGTTGAGATCCTCCACAGAGAAACCCAAGCTGTTCTCAATCCGTTCTCTGCGGCGCGTCTCTCGTTGCAGAAACTCCTTGTGCGGAGGAGTATCTTTCGACAAAAAACAAAAATGGCGGCTGATCAGAATATTGACCAGCGGTGCGGCATTCTCCGTCCGGCGCAGCGAGTTCTGCCACGATGAAATCTCCACTTCATCCGGCACTAGGGAGAACGGCTGCGGCCTGTGTTCTCCCAAACGTCTTAACTGGTCCGTGTCGCTTTCGGTCCATCCAAAATCATGTTGCCGGGCGGCTTCTACCACGTCATGAAGAATTGCGCCAAACACATCCTGCCGCAAGGCTCGCATGAGATCACCAGCAAGCTGGGAGTGCGCGAGCTGTAACACGATGGCATAAGGCGGCTTCACGTCCGACTGAACCTTCATCACCATCTCTCTGGCGGGACGAATGCCCCGGCGAGTCTGTTCGCTATTCACGACCGGAGAGAGTTGTCGAAGCAGCATAACAAGTTCATCCTCTCCATTCCGCCCAAGTGCCTTAGACCTCGGATGGCAGCCTCTGGTCTAATTCGTGAGCGAGATTATCAATCGCAGTCACTTGGCTAAGCTCTACCGCTTCCGGATCTAAATCACCTTCCTCGATGCCCAGCCGCCGGCAAATCAGCCGTTGCATCTGTAAAACTTTGGTAATCTCTTTCTCCGCGAGCAGATTCACTTGCAGATCGAGGTGAGATCTCTGATCCGCGCGCTGGCTCATCCGGTTTTGCTTAATCAACACAAACGTCGAAAGCAATACTCCCTCCAACGAAACCAGCATGCACAGCAACTGAAACGGGTACGGATCAAACTTCCAGGAAAATCCAAGGACCCCGATATTAACAACCGCCCAAATGGCAAACCATACAACATGGATAACAACAAAAACCATGCTTCCGACAAAATTCGCAATCACATCGGAGACCCGTTCCGCAAACGTTCGATGCTTTTGCGCCTCTTCTTCCAGCTGAACGACTTTGTTGATGTTGTCCTGAGCTGACGGCGGGGTAGCTGATTGATTAATTGCTTCCATACAGTTCCATTTTGACGGACTGGTAAAAGCACACGGAACCCGGGAAATATCTAGCGACCAATAGCATTTGCACCCTCAGGGGATTAAATCGGCGCGCTAACTCGCCTCACTCTTCCTCCCAAACAAAGCCTGAATCCCCGTGTAAGCGCTTTTGGGCAACGACCGGACAATCTGCCGCCGCTTATCCCGGAACGACGTACGGCGTTGGCGGACCACGTCACGCAAAATTGACCCGGCAATCTCCCCCATTTTCCAAACCCCTTCCCGAAAACTCCGATTCATCGCCGGGCTATGCCGGTGCTGCTCATCCAGGGCGAGCGTATCGGACGCCAGCGCAATTCCGTGATAATAAATGATCCCTGCCGCCAGCGCGCCTTGCGTTAACTCATCTCCCACCGACTCAATCAAATTACCCAGCACATGTAAACCAACCTGCCCTACCGTCAGCGCCATCGTTGCTCCCAATTCCAAGCTCTTTGTCGCCATTCCGAGCACCCCGCTGTGCTGAAGGTTCAAAGCCTCATCCAGGTCAATATCGCTCTCCGATAAATGCGTGGCCGCGCCCTCCATCAGATCCCCCGCGGCATAAAGCCCCATTCCGGCTTTTTTAATCATCAGATTGAGCGCCAGCGAATCCTGCCGGTTCAAGTAACTATTGATGAAAAGGCTAGCGCCGCAACGCTGAATCAGCAATCTCCAGGCATGAAACGAAGGGCGCTTGCCAAGACGCGACAAAACATGCAGCTGCAATTCAAGAGCCGCCGCGAAAATCGTGAACAGATCAACATATTGATTGCTGCTAATGCCCACCGTTAAGCCGGTCGTCAGCGCCCGCTCCGCAATATCTTTCTCTAGCTCCGTCAATACCCATTCCGCCCGCTCCTCATACCTCGCCGAACTCTCAGGAGATCGATGGGCAGCCCACAAATCCGATTTCAGAAGCGCCGATAAGTGTTCATTGCGCCGCTCCCGCTGCGAGACACTGACCCGAAGAGGCAAATCCTGCCAGCGCGAATACCGGGAGCGGTCCCGGGCATCCGGCCAAACCCGCTGCAGGCGGCGGAACCAGATACGCCGGTACCACTGATAAGCCATCGCAATACAAACCAGGCAAATAACCGGTCCGGCCGCAATGACGCAAAGCATAAACCAGTCCGGACCCTGTGTCGGCGGAACAACACCAAAGCTAGTCCGTAAGCGTTCCGCAAAAGCCAAAGCATAGTGGTAAAGGAACAGCGCATACCCGGAAAACAGAACCAGCACTCCGGCAGCAGCGCCCCACAGCAACCCAGAGATCAAGAATTGCCCGCGTCGGCGCAAGCCCACTAGAGCAGGAGCATCCGGGTCAGATAACACATTCGGGTCCATAAACAATCGACTCAGAGCCACGAACGAAGTGACTGGTTTCTTTCACTTCATTGTAGTTGTAACTAAACTTGATTAGAAACAGCACCTGGGCTGCCTCAAGGTCATATCGCCGCTTACGGGCGTGCTGGACCAAAAGTAACTGTATACTGAAGCAGCGATCCCCTTCTCTCTCGATTCAGTGATGCGTGTTTTCCTTTGCTTTGCCTTTTGTACCCTGTCAGCTTTTGCTCAGAGCACCCAGATTCCTGAAGTGTCGAACCCTTTTGCGGGTCAGACGGCTGCGATTGAAGCCGGACAGAAACGCTTCGGGGAAGGCTGCGCGGCCTGTCATGGAGCAAATGCTGAAGGTGGGCGCGGTCCGAACCTGGCGCAGAAGCAGGACCTGAAACGGAAGACAGATCAGCAGCTATTCAAGACTATTCGTTACGGTATTCCAGGAACGGGGATGCCTGCTTCGCCGCTTCCCGATAATTCCATTTGGGAACTGGCGGCTTTTGTTCGGAGTCTTAGCGCTCCTGCCTATGAGTTATTCATGCCGGGTAATGTGGATGCCGGACGCGCCTTGTATTGGGGCAAAGCCGGGTGCGGTAGCTGCCATGCCATTCGGGGCCAAGGTGGATTGACCGGCCCGGACCTGACAAATATCGGCGCGGCCCGCACGGCCAAGCAATTAACAGAGAGCGTGCTGCATCCCGATCAGCATCCGGTGGAAGGTTTCAGGGGCGTTACGGTTGTCCTCAAAGATGGAGGGCGAATTGAGGGCGTTGCCAAGAATCATTCCAACTATTCAATGCAGGTGCTGGACGGCGCGGGGGTGCTCCATTTGCTCCAGCAGTCCGATATCAGTCAAGTGAAGTTTCACCAAAAATCTTTGATGCCAAACAACTACGGTCAAACGTTAAGCCAGGGGGAGCTGCAGGATCTATTGGCATTTCTTAGCAAACAGGCCGTTAGACCAGATATGAAAGAAGCTCATGCGTCTTCACGCCGCTCCGAGGGAAATTAGATGCGGCGCTCCATTTTCTTTTTTTCCCTTGCGCTCGGTGTTTCTTCGGGGCAGGTGCAGTATGGGGACATCCTGCGAAGCCCTTCCGAAAATTGGCTGACGTACCACGGAGACTATCGCGCCCATCGTTATAGCCCGCTGACGCAAATCAATCGCGGCAATGTCGCGAACCTGGTTCCGAAGTGGACCTATCAGGTGAATGGCGCACACCGGCTGGAAGCGACGCCTATTGTTTATGGCGGCGTGATGTACGTCACGAACAGCAATGAGGTCCAGGCCATTGATGCGCAAAGCGGAAAACAGATTTGGGAATTCCGTGAGGGAGGCGCCAAACAAGACAGTGTGAATCGCGGCGTGGCGATACTGGGCGACACGGTTTTCTTTGTAACGGCGGACGCCTATCTAGTCGCGCTGCAACGCTCGACTGGCGGAATTCTCTGGGAAAAGAAGTTCGCCGATACAAAGCAGGGTTACTTTGCGTCGCTCGCTCCCTTAGCGTTGAAAGACCGTGTGGTGGTTGGGGTGTCAGGCGGCGAATCAGGAATGCGCGGTTTTGTGGCCGCCTTATCGGCTTCGACGGGGGAAGAACTTTGGCGATTTTATACGGTTCCCGCGAAGGGCGAACCTGGTTCCGAGACCTGGGGAGAGTTCGACACCCGATATGGCGGGGCCGCGACATGGATGACCGGAACTTATGATCCGGACTTGAACATGGTTTACTGGGCAACCGGCAATCCTTGGCCTGATTACTACGGCGGCGGGCGGCGTGGCGATAATCTTTATTCGGATTCAGTTGTGGCGCTGGATGGAGATACCGGAAAGCTGAAATGGTATTTCCAGTTCACCCCGCACGATACTCACGATTGGGATGCGCAGTCGATTCCGGTACTGGCTGATTTGCCCTATCAGGGCCGCATACGCAAGTTGCTGTTGCATCCGAACCGCAACGGGTTTTTGTATGTGCTGGACCGGGTAAGCGGTCGATTTCTGTATGCGCATAAGTTTGTGGATCAGCTCGATTGGGCAGAAGGAATTGACGCCAAAGGACGGCCGATTGAGAAGCCCAGCATGGAGCCGATTGCAAAGGGGCGGCGGGTTTGTCCGTCTACCCGTGGAGCTTCTAACTGGATGTCGCCTTCGTTCCATCCCGAAACGAAGTTGCTTTACGTTCCCACGCTGGAGCAATGCGACAACTACATCAGCACGGAACATACTCCGGAACCGCTGCACAATCTAGCAGCGGGCGGCGCGGAAGGAATACCAACCGAACCGGGCAAGTTCTTTCTACGGGCGCTTGATCCGATCACAGGCCAGAGGCGATGGCAATATGCAATGACGGGTCCGGCGACGATGTGGGCCGGAACGGTCGCGACTGCCGGAGGGCTGCTCTTTTTTGGAGACGATGACGGGCAACTGATCGCTTTGGACGCTTATACGGGAAAAGATTTGTGGCATTACAGCATGGGGCAGTTACTGACCGCTTCGCCGATTACCTTTTCAGTGCGGGGCAAACAATATGTGTCAATTGCTTCGGCATCCGATATTTTCACATTTGGGTTGTTTGAACCAGCGAATCAAGAAAGCCGGTATATTGAGCTTAAGGCAGTGCGATGACAACGCCAACAGTGTCTCCGGAGATTTTTGACAAGCTATTTAACGATGATGTCGAACGATACGAGCTTGTCGATGGGGAGTTGCAGGCTAAACCAATGGTCAGCATTTTTCATAGTCTGATTATGGGCTGGTTGCCCGTTCTACTGCATCAGCAACTCGATGGGGAGAAGCTTTGGTTGCTCGTTGACCCCTTGGCAAAGATCCGCGAAGATCATTGGCGGCGTCCTGATATAGCTGTGATTCGCGCAGAAGATGCCGAGCCTTGGAAGTATGTCATGCCTGGACATTGGCCGGTTCTCTGCGTTGAGATCGTCTCGGCTCCCAACCAAACCGTTGAGGAACTGTTAGAGAAATGCAAGCTCTATCACGAGCAGGGAGTTTTGTATTGCTGGGTCATTGCTCCAGAGTCCCAGGCCGCGTGGACTTACCACAAAGGCGAAACTCCTGTTTGGGTTTCGCCTTTGTCCGGTGGTGAGTTGTCAGCTGGTGAAATCAGTATTAAACTCGTTGACCTGTGGGTTGGCCTCAAAAATAAACGCGGCAATCGTACACGCGATAAGGATTAGCCGAGACCAAGAACTTTATCGGGTGTGATTGGTAGAGAGCGCACGCGGTTTCCAGTAGCGTAACAGCGTTGGCGATCGCTCCCGCAAAGCCTGAATACAAATCTCGCCCACGCCGCGGCATCCGATCGAGTTGAATCGGTAGTCGGGTTCGTCGAGCCAGCTTTTTTCAAACATGATCTTTTTAACCTTTCTGAAACTGGGATGTTATTCGTTTGGCGGACCAGCGGCGCATTTGAGCTACTTTCACGAAGAGTTCGTACGTCGACAGCAGTGGTTGAAAGAAAGTGATTTAGGCGAGATCATTGCGTTGACTCAACTGCTCCCGGGACCAGGCAGCAGTCAAACAGGTTTTCTGATTGGTGTTGTTCGCGGCGGTTTTTGGGGTGGGCTGCAGGCATGGCTTGGTTTTACGCTGCCCTCCGCCGTGCTTCTTATCTCATTGGCTGCGGGAGTCAATCTCCTTCAGGATTCCCTGGCTGAAGCCGCCATGCGTGGCCTACAACTT
>JBJMGL010000256.1:0-1517 GCA_045807985.1 Bryobacteraceae bacterium | reverse complement strand
GTTTTGGAGCACGCGCAAAATCTTGGCCTGCGTGGGCAGGGACATGTCCCCGATTTCGTCGAGGAAAATGGTGCCGCCGTTGCATTGTTCGAATTTGCCGATGCGTTGCGCCACTGCGCCGGTAAACGCTCCTTTTTCGTAACCGAACAGTTCGCTTTCCACCAAATGCTCGGGTAATGCTGCGCAATTGAGGTCCACCCAGGGCTTGCTGCACCGCAAGGAATGGTGATGCAGTGCCCGAGCGATGAACTCTTTACCGCTGCCAGTTTCGCCGGTGATTAGAACGGAGGCATTGCTGCGCGCTACCCGCTCTACCATCTGCATCAACTTGCGCATGGATTCATTCGAGACCACGGCCTCGAATCCGTGCACTTGATACTGCACGGGTGCTACCGATCCAGGCAGGTTTTGCGAAACTCCGGACAAACTGAAACCCTTCTCGTTCCGACACGGAACGTACGACGTCGAAGTGGATAGAGCAATCAAGCAACCACTTGACGTTGCTGGACAGTCCAGCGAACCAATCCTTCTGCCATGCGTCCACCGCCGCAATCGTCGTGCCTGCTTGCCTCATCTGGCCAAGAGCAGGAAGTTCTCCGGGGAAAGCTCCGCATGAACAAAACCAATGACTTACAGGCGTTCGCTCTTGGACTTAAGCATCCAATTCTTTGCAAATGTGCGAAAGCTCGCGAGCATGTGGCACCTGTGCGCTGACGGGTTACGGGCCGAACGAAACTCCTCTTGGCGACAGGTTCCGCCGAATGAATGCCGCGGAGTGTCGCAATTACGAGCACCGGTGACAAATTGTCTCAATCTGAAATGAACGGCCGGGACAACCTGTCTAATTCCGCTCCTGAGACATGTAACCGAGAAGTCCTTCTGGAGCGTAAGTAGCTGAAAATAAACAAATATCAAAATGCTGTTTGACGTCAGAAAGTGGCCACAGGCGTGCGGGTGTCTCTCACGGAGCTCAGCACATCCATGTCCGTCAGGGCCAAGATTTATCTGGCTAGCGTGTACATCGTCGGCCTCGTGACGTTGGAACTTTCTATGTCCCAATGGCACTGGATCGACCTTGCCCGCTTTTCCTGCTACCTGCTGATTGCACTGCTCGCCTCCGGACTTAAAGTTAGTCTTCCGGGCATCAATGGCTCGATGTCCGTGAATTTCTTCTTCATCATCCTGGGCGTGATGGAGTTGAGTGTTCCGGAAACGGTGATTATCGGTTGCGGCGCCACGCTGGTACAGAGTTACTGGCGTACTAATTCGCCTCCCAAACCGGTACAGGTCACGTTCAATATCGCCAACATGGCAACCGCGATCTATGCCGCAACGATGGTTTACACCTTCATCGGCAATGTTACTGACCATAGTGTTGCGCTGATGCTGATTGGGGCGGCTTGCACTTACTTTGTCACCAACACGGTGCCGGTCGGCATCATCATCGCGCTCACTGAGAAGAAGAACTTCCGCAAGATTTGGGCTGAGTGCTACTTCTGGTCATTCCCCTACTACCT
>JBJMGL010000255.1:0-3559 GCA_045807985.1 Bryobacteraceae bacterium | reverse complement strand
CTTGGACGAGCGGGTTGCGATATAGCAGTGAATTACCACTCTGACCAGGCGGGGGCGGAAGCAACCGTGGCCGAACTGCAGGCGTTCGGGCGGAGGGCCATGGCGATCGGCGGCAGCGTGGCGCAGTCGGCTGATGTCGCTGACATATTTGAGGCTGTTTGGGAGGAATTCCCAAAGCTGGATGTGCTGATAAATAACGCTGGCGTACAGACCTGGAGTTCGCTGCTCGAACTGGGCGAAGGGGACTGGGATCGGGTAATCGCGACCAATCTCAAAGGCTCTTTCCTCTGCACTCAGGCTGCGGCGGCGCACATGAAAGACCAGGGCGGCGGCAGTATTGTCAATATTGGTTCAGGCTGCAGTAAGGTCGCCTTTCCGAACCTGATCGATTATACGGCGAGCAAGCAAGGCCTGGAAGGCTTAACGCAGGCGAGCGCCATCGATTTGGGGAAGTATGGCATTCGCGTTAACTGCGTTGCGCCGGGTGCCATTGAGATCGAGCGCACGAAGGAAGAGTTAGGCGACTATGCCGGGACCTGGGGCGCGCTGACCCCCTTGGGCCGGGTTGGGTATCCGGCGGACGTAGGCAAAGCTGTGGTCTTTTTCGCCAGCGAGGCGAGTGCGTTTATCACGGGCCAGACCATCTGGGTGGATGGAGGTCTCTTCACACGACCGCCCTGGCCAGGCATGTAAACATCCTTTGTAGCCGGAAGTTTACTTTCCACAAGCACTTCTGACGATTTGCAAAAATCCGTTCCCTCTGTTCTCAAATTTTATTTTTCCTCTACTTTCAGCAACTTAATTCAACAGCCCGTGCGGAAACTGAACTGTTGGCCTGCATGTTGGACATGTCAATACCTTTGCTATGTCCAAGAGGATCACCGAAAAAGAATTCAGTATGAAGCGACCGGAGCCGCCGCTGCTTTCGATCAGTCAGGCGTGCGCCCAGACGGGGCTGTCGCGCAAAGTGCTTTTAGCGCTCGCCAAAAGTGGCGTAGTCGCCTCATTCAATCTGCCCTCACGCCGATGCTTGTTGCGGCGGGCGGATCTCGAAAACCTGGCTCGGAGGGGAAATGCATAGAAACAGCGCTCTCGCTCTCCTCTGCTTTGCGACGGCTTCGTTCGCGCAAGTCCCCGTAATCGATCAAAGTACGATTCACGCCGACAACGTAAGCCATGCGAGCCTGCATCTCACGTACCAGTTGGCAAACGGCAGTTCGACTCCGATTCAGGGCCGCATCCGCTGGATTGCAAGTCCTGGAACCTGCACTGGCGGCACGGGCGGAAATCTGATGTTGAACGCGACTGATCCGACCGTCAGCGAAGACACCTGGTGGCGAACGGCGGCAGGATCAATCGGCGTTTATTCAATGCCGCTACACGGCTTGAGTCCGAATACTACCTATCAGGTGTGTCCGGAGATAACGGCGGATCGCATCCAATGGTCGAGCGGCGTCGGGATCACCGTTACAACTGAAGCGTTGCCAGCCGTTCATCCCGCCCTGCCGATTGCTCCGCAGCGTTTCAATACCGACTATCCCAATACAAGCGGGTATCTCACCGTCAACCTGCCGAATAACGACGACTGCTCGGGACTTGAGAACGCCTATAATTGGGCGGTCAACGACCCGAACCTGAATCTGGCGGGCGATACGGCGGCCTGCCACGACCAGAGTTGCCGCGGCGTCGTTATCAATCTCGCAGCGGGTTCGGCCTGCGTGGGGCGAGTCTACTCGCATACGATTCCGCCGGATGCGGTGGTCCTCGCGGCAAACGCGACTACGTTTAACACAAGCACGTCCGTGATTACCACGACCGTGCCTGTGAGTGAGGGGCAAGCCCTGACCTTTGCCGCCACGAACTCGGAGGTTACCTCCTTGGGTGATTACAATCCTGGCCTGCTGCCAGGCGCAAAAACGAACGGGGACAATTACACGCTTGATTCGGATGGAAACGGGTTTCCGACCCCGCAGCTACCTTTCAGCACCGGCTCGGTCGTCTATGCACACACGACCTGCAGCGGCTGCGATTCAACGCACTTCCAAGTCTACGCAAACGCACCCTATGGCGCGGGTCTGTGCCCCGCCGGGCAGGCGAGTCCCTATTCCGACCGCGGCAATATGTACTCGTCGGGTCGCGCCTGCCCAATCCTGTGGCAGTTCGACACCGTAGGGACCGGCGCGATTCTTTATGCGCCCTGGCCCCGGCCTTTGAATTGGATCATTATCCGTACCGCGACCCCGGACGGCCAGTTTATTCCGGAACACGTGCGCCTGCAAGGTCCCATTGACGCAAACGCGAACAACCCTGCGCCCCCCTCTCAATGGCTGCCCAAAATGGCAAGCCTCCAATCACCTTCGAAGTATCTGGGGTCCACCGCTGCCAATACGGTGCTTTTTAGCATCGGCGGCGCAAAGAGCAACGAGAAATCGGACTTGTTCTTTGGCGCGAATTTGCGCTTTGTCGGACTGGAGATCACGTATCAACCTTATCCGCAAGCTGCCTCGATGATCGACATGCCGCCCGGCCAACTGCTTATTAACATAGGCATGGATTCCTCGAACATTATCTTCGACCGGTGCTGGATTCACGGCTACCCGGCTCCGTTCCGCAGCTATCACCCGATCAACTGGAACGGCGCGAACGTTGCCTTTATCGATTCCTATATTTCCGATTTTCATTTTCCTCGGCAATTCAACTTCGGACTGGGAGTTCACTAATGAAAAAGCTAATTTCTTTCCTGCTTGCAAGCTCCTGTTTCGGAGCGACCTGGACGATTGATGCGGGTTCGACTCGGATTGGCAATACCCGCTACACGCAATCAGCGCCCGTGACGGTCACCACAAACGGCGTCCCGAGTTCCACCGCGCGCAGTTTTATCTATGTCGATACAAACGGCACGCTCAACATCTCGCTGCCGCCCGGCGTGAGCGGCACCTGCAGCGGCGCACCCTGCCGGATTTTTACTACCGATGCGGGCGGCGCCTCTCATTACGTCCTTGGAGGGCACGCTTTTGCGACCAATGGGAGCGACGGGCTCTACTGGGTCGATCCGATCTTTAACACAACAGCCTCGCAGAGCGGGGCGTACAGCCTGCTCGCGAATGTCCGTTCACCGATCAAGACGGCAGGCGGTGAAGGGTTTGCGAACGCTCCCTTCGAAGTGGATACAAAATTCAAATCCTCGACCAACGGCTACATCCTGGGCGTGCGCTTTTACCGTATGACTGCCGATACAAGCACGGATCAGGTCGGAACGCTCTACTCAGATAGCGGCGCCGTGCTGGCAACTGCTAATTTTCAGGTAAGCGGCACAGGCTGGCAGACCGTCTACTTCTCCTCACCTGTCGCCATTACAGCGGGCGTCTATTATCGCGCCGCGCTTCATTCAAGCGTGGGAACGGTGTTCCAGAACGGATTTTTCAGAAATGCGATGGTCACTAATGGCGCCTTAAGCACTGCTGCAACGTTCACTGGCAGCAACGGTACGTGCGATTCTTCGGACGCCTTTCCACGAACGACCGACGGCTTCTCAGGCGGAGGTCTGATCACCTCTGTT
>JBJMGL010000254.1:0-17638 GCA_045807985.1 Bryobacteraceae bacterium | reverse complement strand
TATGAGGCGGCGGCGAGTGGAATAACAAGGACGAGAAAGATAAGCCAAACGTAAAGAGGCAGTCTTTCGTCCGCCAGATTCAGCCATTTCGCCGCTGCATTCACGAACAGAATCTTCCACGGCACGCAGATCATGTAGACTGAATAGCTGATCTCGCCGAGGTAGACGAATATCGGAGCGCTACCGAAAGAACTTCCGGCGTCGACCCCGGCGAATCAACAACGTATGGAATGTTGCCGGAATTCCCTCCCGCAAGCACGCTCACAACCCCAAAATGAACCACGGACGTAAACATCTCGCTCGCATCGTCCTCGCGAAACCCAAAAGATCCACCAACCGACATGCTGATAATGTCGACCGCATGGTTCAGCGTTCCCGTAATGTCCGGGTCAAGCGCATAATCGATAGCTTCCAGGATAGCGATGCCGCTGCATGAGGTTGCAACGGAACTGCACACTTTTATCGCATAGAGTTGGCTGCCGGGTGCTGCGCCCACATGCAGGCCATCGTTACTCCGCCCGCCGGCAATGTCCGCCGTGTGTGTGCCATGTCCCTCTAGATCGATGGGGTTCGGATCAGGAGCGAGCGCCCCGTTCGGCCATGCATCGCCCACAAAATCAGTTCCACCAATCACCTTGGCGGTCGGAAACAGGCTGTGCGGGGGAGTTCCGGTCGCGGCAGCCGCGGCAATCTCATAATCCGCCACATTGCCCGAACCGCCCAGGTTGTAATGCGTATAGTCGATCCCTGTGTCAAGCATTGCTATCCGGATACCCTGGCCGGCATTACCGCCACTCTGTACGGTAGTGGCTCCGACATACGGCAATGTATTCGCGAGAGAAAATTTGTAATCGGAAACAGGGCGTACAGTAGACACCCCGCCGATGTTCTTCAGGGATGCGATTTGATTTGAATCGATAGACACGAATACCGCGTTGTGTCCTTTACTCACTCGTCCTAGTTCCACGCCTCCCAGCGTGGCGGCTTCTGCCATCACTGCATCCTGCTTCTGCCTCAGTTGCGCCAGATATGCACGTTGAGCGTCTTCACTCATCGAGATGCCGTTCTGTTTTGCGTTTTCTCCCAGCAAGGTAACCAGCGGCGGATCTTGCAGTTTGATGGAAACCTGCACGGAACGAGGCTGCAGCGCTTGAGTATGAGTGGGCGGGTTCGTTGTCAGGACCGGCCCGGGGTAGGTGTAAGACTCAGGGGAAGCCGTCAAAAGCGGCGATTGAGCCCTCATCGAAGCGCTCAAAAACAAGGCGCACGTTATATGAAACAGAAATTTCATAAATTTTTCCTCGCGAATGAAAGTGCTGTTCTCAACTGTATATCTCCCCAACGCAAATTCAAAGAAGTTAGATTAAAATAATTCCAGCCTTTCATTCCTGTTGGCCATTGCTTTACACAGTTTTTCCAGTTACACTGTCCATTCGCGCGTCTCGTAGGAGGGGTTTTGATAAGCAAGCTTGTTGTAGCGGCAGCTCTTTCTCTTAGTGTTGGTTTTGCCAATACCATCATCGCCAAGAACGCTGGGCCGCTACCGGTGAACTCCCAGGATCTCTCTGCTGATGAGACACTCAGCGGCATTTCGGGCATTCTCGACTACCCTTATGGGGTCAGCTTATTCAAAATCGACATCCGCAACTACCTCGATTTTTCTGCCATAGTTGTCCCGGTCGGAAATCACTACATCCCCGATACTGAATTGTTTCTGTTCGATTCCGCGGGACTGGGTGTCTACGGGAACGACGACCTTAGCGGCAGCAATACGCTCTCCTGTCTGCCCTCCGCTGGCCCAGGAAACCCCTGCCCAGCCCTCGGCAGTAGTTTCGGGCCTTCCAGTAACGGCGTTTACTACCTGGGCATCGCTCGTTCCGCGAACTTGCCCTTCAATAGCGGCGGCTATATTTTCACCTCTGCTTCTCCTACCGCCGTGCTTGGTCCCGATCTTAGTGCTGGCGGCGGCTCCGCTATTTCAGGTTGGGACAACGGCGTCTACACCGGGCCGGATTTCGACCTTACCAGCTATACCATCGCGATCACCGGGACCACGCCCGAACCCGAAACTTGGACTCTCCTCGTCGGCTCCGGGCTTGTCCTCATCTTCTTCCGGAAAAAATTACGTCAGAGTTAATCCTTGTTACTTCTGCTGAAACCGTATAATCACGTTCCCCAAATGAATTTCATCAGCTGTTTTGAGTAAAAATCCGCGTGTTCCCCGATGGACTGGCTGACTCAGCCCATCGCGAACGATCCAAATGCCGCATTGGGCTTGATCTTTGTACCAGCGGTCGTTGAACAGCCGATATTCACCTGTTTTGGGAGAGTACAAGATGTGAGCATGCTCACGGGAGACGGTGCGATTGGCTTCGCTTTCTCCAGTAAACGCCAAATCATTACGCCTGGAAGGACCGGCTGAGCGAAAGACTTCGGCTGTTCTTCCAATGTTGGTTCGCGTCTTTTCAAGCGTGAGCTCCTTTTGATTGGCCGCTCCCGTCAACACAACCAACTTAGCCGGTTTCCGCGCTGGTGAGGGCGGCGCATCTTGCTTAGCAGGCCGGGACTCAGTCTCAACAGTGATCCAGCTTTCCGCCGCCGAGGGCAGTACTGGTGTTGTGTGAATTTCAACCTGCAAATCTTCTGGAAAACGATGGTGGGAACGCTTCAGAGATTCCCGCGCTTCTCCTGCCAGATAACCGGCCAGGAAGTCAGTTTGCAGAGTAGCCGCTTGCGACTCCGGAATGCCGCGCAGTTTTATACGAACGATGTTAAAGGGGAAAACACTCTTGCCGCCAGCCCGATGAGTCTTTCCTTTGATTTCATCAAGCATTGCGATGCGGATCTCGGCAAGCTCCGGCGCATCTTTCGTTAATCTGCCCGTTCCAAACGGAGCTTCAAAAATGGTTTTACCAAGCTTTTCGATCACATTTGACACGATCGCTGATTATCTCCCGCCCGAAGAATGATTTATGATAACGCCAAGCTGCTGTGCCGCTTCGGCTAATTCGCGCGCAATCGGCGCCGCTACTTGCGCGCCGTAGCCTCCGTGCTCCACTAGTACAGCAAAAGCAATTTGAGGCTCTGGCGCACTTCCCGATTGCGCTTCATACGGCGCAAATCCCGCGAACCAGGAATGCGGTTCGCCGAGGTCCAACTGGGCCGTTCCGGTTTTACCCGCCATGCTTATAGTCAATCCGTTCATGGCGGTTCGTGCTGTTCCGTTTGTTACGACCGAGCGCATGGCCTTCGCCAGAAAAGATGCGGCATCAGGAGAAATCACGCGCCGACCCTGGGCCGTGCGCGAATTGCTTTCATCGGAAATCCAACGCCCCTCGGGCATGAGGCCATTCGAAGCAACGGTCGCGGCAATCCGCGCCATTTTAAAGGGAGTTATCAGCACTGGTCCTTGCCCATAGGCCGCAAAGGGCAGCATTTGCTTCAGGTCTTTCAAACTGCCGGCTTGCACTTCGAGCAGTTCCGCTGTATCTTTCAGGTTTTTCGATCCTACATCATTGACGCCTAACTGCGCGAAATAAGCGTTGCAGGATACCGCAATCGCGTTAGCCAGGTTTAAAGTTCCATGCGGATGATCTCCAATGTCATCGCGGATAGGGCGGCGCCATCCCTTGATGGTCGTGC
Organism: Bryobacteraceae bacterium; assembly: GCA_045807985.1. Classification (GTDB taxonomy): domain Bacteria; phylum Acidobacteriota; class Terriglobia; order Bryobacterales; family Bryobacteraceae; genus Bog-105. The sequence goes on along the minus strand of JBJMGL010000254.1, from coordinate 13,996 downwards.
CAGCTCGTCCGTCTTCCAGCCTTCGGCAGCTATAGGTTCTGGTGATGACCGTTGGATTCAGACGCAAGGCGGCCATCGCTGTTACCAGCTTGAAAGTTGATCCGGGCGGGTATTGACCATAGCGGGCTCGGTCCAGCAGTTCGTCAGGGCTGCTCATGTTTAACTCGGCAGGTGCCGGCCAGGATGCAAGTGCCAGAAGGTCGCCGTTGCTTGGGTTGATGACGACAATGGCTCCTTTCTTGCGTGTACGCTCCAGCCGGTTTCTGAGTATCTCGGCGGCTTTCCATTGCAGCCTGACATCAAGGGTTGTATGCACATCCCGATCACGATTCAGTAAAGACTGCAAGACCGGGTTCTCCGGCTGATGCCGGTATCTGACTACCGGAGCAAGCTCCCGATAACTTGTGTACCCTTGCAGCTTTGCGTTGGAATCATGCTCAATCAAGGACGAGTTGGAGGCATGAAAGTTTTCTCCTGTACGCCAATCGCCAAGCAAGTGAATCGTCGCCGGGCCGAAGGGGTAGCAGCGCGTGCTGGAAGGCAAACAACTATTGTCGAGAGAAGAGTTTAGTTTTGCGATTTGATCCCGTTGTTTTTCGAGCAGGTCCCGATTACTTGTCGCAAGCACAATCCCGTTGCGGTCGAATACGCTGCCGCGAGGAATGGCCGCTGCCAGCAGATTCAAGCGCGGGTTGCGCAATGGCCGCTTGACGCCGTCCTGAGTAAATACAAGCGTTGTTTGCGCAATCAGCTCCGGCCCACGAAGGAACTGGAGGTAACTGGCGCGCCCCACCAATACCAGGGCGCAGGCTCCTAAAGCCCAAGCGGTGATTCGGGCAGGCAGACGAAAGATGGTACCAAGAGGCGTCACTTCGTCGTCAACTGGACTGCCTGCCGTATGGATTTTTGCAGTCCTTTGTGAAATGTTCAACAACAGGGCGCAAATCGCAAAATTGGCAAGCATGGCGGTGTTGCCTAAGCTCAGAAAAGGCGATACAACTCCAGACAGCGGAATAGCGCCCAGCGCTCCTCCTGAGATCAGCAGCATTTCCAGCGCAAAGAGCACTCCCAAGCCCAAGGCGAGAAAAAATCCATACTCGTCGGGTGCTTGCGATGAAATACGTAAAGCTTTATGCACCAGAAGCGTGAATAAGACTGCAATCGCAAGAACACCGGCTATTCCCCACTCCTCGGCAATAGACGCGAGGATCAGGTCGGTATGTCCGGCAGGGATGACACCCGGATCTCCGTAACCTGGACCTGAGCCCCACGAGCCGCCGGTTGCGAAGGCCCACAGAGATTGCGCTAGCTGATCACCGCCTCGCACATTGTTGTCCCAGGGCGAAAGCCACATGGTGACCCGGTCGGCTACGGTATGCGGGACTCCGATGTGATACCCGATAGTGACTCCAGCAATCAGCAGGAGCAGACCTGTCATGGCTAGTCCAACTTTGCCGCGCGCTACCGCAAAGATAATCAGAAACAAAACGCCAGTGACTAACGCCGGTCCCATGTCCTTCAGAAGAAAGAAGAACAGCAGCGCGCACGTGACCGCGCTGATCACCGGCAGGGCATGGCGCGCGCGCGGCAGTTTGAGAAAGCTCAGAAAACGCGGCACTAGCGTGCGCTGTTGCAAATCACGAAGCTTCTCCCATTCGCGAGCGAAATAGCCAGCCATGAAGAATACCAGCAGGATCTTGATCAGCTCAACCGGCTGGAATGGCCCGAGGTTGACTTTGGCATCACTGCCGGCAGGACCGGAACCAAATTGCCAGACCGCGACGAAGAGCGCCAGTGCGCCAAAAAGCGGTGTGTAGATCAGATGTGAGAAACGCCGGTAGTCAAATAGCTTCAATAACGGCAGGAGAAGGATGACACAACCAAGCAAAACTCCAAGGACAAACTTCTTAAATTCCAGGATGTCGCGCAAGGGGTCCCGGAGACTGAGCATGGCAATCAGCCCTATGGCAGTCAGTAAGTGGATAGCGGGCAGAAGCGCCTGGTCGGATTGCAAACGACCCCAGCGATAAAGGAGATGCACTGCCCAAAAGGCGAGAAGGTACAAACTGCACCATCTGATAACTTCCTGCCGAAACTCCTGCGGCGTCCGAACGACCATGAGCGGTTTTGTTCGCGCGAGCGGAACCAGCGAGTGTTTACCTTCAGCAGCACGCAGGCGGGACAGCGCTCCGATGTTTGGCAATGGCTTGTAGTGCTGGATAAATTCAAATAGCTGTTCGGCTGTTTCGGCCTGTTGATTCGCTGCCGTGCTGTTCAATGCCGGCAGCAACTCCCCTGGGCGGCGCACGGTGTTTATGTTGACGAGTGCTCCACCCTGTAGTCGCTGTTCCTGTTCCCTAAAGTTTTGGGCCTTGGCCAAGTAAACCAGCAGCAATCCGCAAAGCGCAAGCAGAGATGCGCCGCACAGAAAGATAAGCTCTTTGGGCCGCCCGCTTGTCTGTGTTTCTTTCTGGAGGAGCAACTCCAGGGTTGCGCTGTTCTCCCAGGTCTTTGTTATTGCCATCGACGCCAAAAAAAGTAGTGCTTTACGAAATGTGGCCGCGCCCCTGTTGAGCGAACCGGTTGGAACCGCAGTTTTGCTCCTTCGGCACGGTCCTGCTGCAATTGCCGAAGGTTCGCATCGACTTTGGAAAATCCGGCTATCGGTTCATAGAGTTTGACTGCGCGCTCGAAGTCGTCACTGGCCAGTTGCAACCATCGTTGGCGTTCAGCAGAAGCTGACGAGGGGATAAGCCGGGCACGCGAAAGCGCGGATTCAGCCCGGAACAGGTAACCGTCAGCCTGTTGTTCGACTTCTCGCGGACCTAACTTATAACCAAGACGTTCTGCTTGGTGCAACTCGGCGGCTGCTTGCCCCACATTGTGGAAGGCGTAGATGTAAACACGCGCCAGGGCTAAATGCGGATCGGGCGAGCGCGGGGTGTAGGACTCAGCCTGCCTGAAGTGGTCGATGCTCAACGCCGCTCGGGGAAGTTCCGGATACTGCTGGTACTTCAGGTAGCCAGTGCAAAGCGCGAGTTCGCTTTTTGCCTTTACATCCGACGGCTCCAGTTCTAAAGCGTGCAGCAAGCACAAGCGCGCCTTGGGCCAATCGAAGTCACTCAATCGCGCGTCGGAACTGTTACGAAAGCCGTCAAGGATGCTGTCCGCTGATGCCAGCAGGTTTTGGCGCAGCGGTCCGGTGAGAGAGCCGGCGGGCGAAAGTTGACCCAGGAAGTGGTTCCTTTGCTGCAGCTCTTTATAAAGCGCCCAATCACTTTGGATTGTTTGCAACTCCTCGTGCGCGTAATCCCGGCTTGTTTTCAAGTGCTGGGCGAGGCGGGAAAACCGATAGGAATAGCCGATCGGGACAAAGAGCAAAATCCCCGCCAGCATGCCTGCCAGCAGCGCAATCGCAACATTCGTGAGATCATCCCAGGCCTTTCTGGGACGGATTTTGATTTTCGGGACTAGGACAGGCTCCTTGGCTTCCGCGAAAGCTGGTTTTGACGGACGGGGTAAAGCTCGCGGCCTTTCCACGGTTGCGTTGATCTTGTTTTCTTCCGCTTCCGCCGCAGTGGTGCGATTGTCGAGAAAGCATTGCAAGTCGCTTTCAAACTCCTGCGTCGATTGATAGCGTCGCTTAATGTCCGCCGATAAGGCTTTGGCAACGATTGCTTTCAGAGCAGCGGGGCAGCTTTCCGGCAATGCCCGAGGCGGTTTTCGCGATTGAATCAGGGCTTCCAGCTTGCGGGTTTCCGGCGCTTGGTAGGGCGGAGTTCCGGCCAGCATTTCATATAAGCTGACTCCGACAGCCCATAGGTCCGCATGCGGATCTACTTGCGAAGTGCTGATTCTTTCCGGCGAGCAATAGCTTGGGCTGCCTAAATTGTGGTGCGTCAGGTGATGAGTAGCAGTGATCACCTTCGCGATGCCGAAATCGAGCAGCCTTAATAAGTCATCGGCATTTAACTGAATGTTCGAAGGCTTTATGTCTCCATGCACGACTGCGGTTGGATGACCATTCAGATGAGACGTAAACGTGTGGAGCGTCCTAAGCTGGTTACAGATTTCGGCAGTAAAACGCGCAGCGCGGCGCGGATCTAGGCGGCCTTCCGCTTTTAAGATTTCGGCAAGTGTCCGCCCTTCGAAATACTCCATAACAACGAAGAAGCAGCCGCCGGCCTCGCCCCACTCATACACTTCCAGAATTCTTGAATCCGATGCGTGCAGTTGCTTTTGCAGTTGAGCGCCGCGGGCTTCCGCTCCAATGATGAGTTGCGTAAAATCATCTCGCGAGTGCTCGATCAGTTTCAGGACTACTGTCCGGTTCAGCTCGCTATCAAGGGCCAAATAAACGTCCGTCATGCTCCGGCTTAGCTTCCGGATCACCTTGTACTTGCCGAAGTTTTCGAGAGGGCCCATAATAAAAACTCCGCGGAAGGCTATTTGCGGGCTGTGCTTAATTCAAACATATTGTTTTCCTGAAGTTGTGTTCGCCTAGTTTGCGGGAAAGCACTCAGGTCATCAAGACCGTTACTCAAGAACAAGTTGTTTGCCGCTTCCAAGTAAACCGTGGGCGCAATTTCGAGACCAGCTCTCAATGTTCCAGGCACTTTGCCATTGTTCGTTACCCAATTGCCGCTTAGACGCACAAAGCTCCGATCTTTTGCCGTTATACCCGCGCCGAAGTTCCCAGAAAGGACGTCAGCAAGCAGCGCCGCTTCTGATTTTCCTTCGATGCGAATACCTGCTTCGATGGCACCTGATACTTTGCTGTCCACGACCTTGACTGTCGAGTCTATCACTGAAATACCGATCCGCAAAGGATGGGTGCCGTCGCTCACAACCTCTAAATTCTCAATTCGCGCGTTGTGAATTCCTGAAGCAATAACCGCCACGCCTGGGTTCGCGGAAGAAGCCGGATCACTGCGGACAATAGGCCGGTGAGACAGGGAACCAATGAGGCTTACTCCATCCTTCAACGCAAGCGGGCCGAGATAGTCACCGGGAGGAACATCAATGATGTCTCCCGGCAATGCGCCGGCAAACGCATTGATGATGCCACGAGCGTCGGCAGCATTGACAGCGATGTGTACCGGTGATCGGGCTTCCGTGGAACTGCGCGCGGGAGCGGCGACGGGCGGCACTAGCCTTTCTGAAACCGCCCAAATCAGAATTCCTCCTAGCATTCCAGCTAGCAACCAGGGAAGTTTCTCTAATGCCCTCCTCCATCTGCTCTGCGCGGTTCTGATACGCGTGATGATATGGCGGTCTGAAGCAGGCAAGGGAACCAGCGGCTGTTTGCCTGTTCTGAACTCTGGACCAGCAATGAAAATAACACTGACGTTATCTTTTCCGCCTGATTCGTTTGCCGCACTTACCAATTTCTCGGCGATCTCTTCGGAATTTCCTCGATAGCCGCTGACAATCTGATTGATCTCGGCTGCGGTTAATGCATCAGTCAACCCATCCGTGCAGAGCAGCAGGGCGGCATCGGAAGGCGAAACAATTTGCTTCGTTTGAATAAACTGCGAGTCGTCCTGTCGCCGCTCCGAACCGACATCGCGAAATACCTCATGCCGACGAGGGTGGTGCATTGCTTCTTCTTCCGTTAGCTCGCCACTTTCTTCCATCTCACCTACCGGTGAATGGTCCGAAGTCACTTTTTGCATGACTCCGTTCCGCAGGAGATAAAGGCGGGAATCACCAACATGTCCCACGGTGACGCATTCATCTTGCACAATTGCCAGCGTTAGCACACACGCCATGCCCGTCCATTGTTCGTGGCTTTGCGCCAGTTCAAAGATGCGATTGTTTGCCTCGGTAATGGCTCCTTTGATTCGTCCTTCCAAATCTCTGGCCGTGTCTGAATGGACTAAGCACTCTCGGATCGTCTGTGTCGCGATCTCCGCTGCTGTTTCTCCAGCGGCATGACCTCCCAGTCCATCCACAACGAGAAAAATGCCTTGCGCTTCATCAATCAGGATGCGATCTTCATTAACCGTTCGATGGAGCCCAGGGTGACTTTTAAATCCGATGTTGAGAGCCGTGGCTGTTTTCATCGCTGCTTCGGGCCTCCCCAACTTGCCCATGCAAAAACGACCGTGAATAGCAGAAACAGAAGAACAAAGGGCACGTGCAAAAGGTAAAGAGGTTTCATCACCGTGACTCGAATTGCAGGATCAAAGCTTCTCCCACGTTGATCTCGGCTTTGCCGGGCAGTTTTGATTTGACGCCCTTCCGCAGCCGCTTTCCGTTGAGCCAAGTGCCGTTTGTGCTGCAATCAGTGATAAAGAAGGCGCCGGTAGCTGCATCACGCGTGATAATCAGGTGTTCTCGCGATATTTCATCACTGGCGCAAAGCGGGAGGTCTATCGCCGGATTATCCCCGCTTCGCCCGACTTTGACTTGGTTCTGTGAGATTGGGTAGATTTGGAGTCCGGATTCATCCTGATACCGGATTTCCGCATAAATGCTTTCGGAGGAGCGTCCGCTGACGGGCTGGTCCGTTCCAGTTTTTCGTGTTGCCGATGGCTCGCGCTCCAGGAGAGTTGTTTTTGTTCCCCGGTAACCTGGCTGGACAATTTCGTTCAGTTCTGAGTGGATCTCAACATCAGTCCGGGGCACCTCTACTTCGGGGAAAAACTCAATGCTCCAGTCCTGGCAGGCAATTTTATGCTCTTTCGAAATTGCGCCTTCCCTCCGTTTTAAGAAGGAGGTGGGCTGCGTGTTTAGCTCTATGACGCGAGCGCGCAACGCTCTTTTAGCGTCCTCAACAACGTGATCGAAAACGCCGCTCAACGCGGCATGGTCTTCCGGGTTCAAATAAACCGTAAAGACGCAAGGCAACAGCACCGTGTACGCCATTTCGAACCGGCCAACCTCCATGTTCCGGATCAGTTCGCTGATGATTACGTTACCGCTTAGTTTCGCTTCGCTCCCATTTGGGTTCTGGCGCGCCAACTTTGCGATCCTTTCCTTTTCCACCTTGACGTGCTGCCGCTCTCCAGGTTACGGAATGCCCTGCTGTGACATTACTATAAACCGAATCAGGAAGGCACGAAACATCACTTTTTGTAGACTGTGCCGTTTTTCATTACGAACGTTACTTGCGTGAGCGCGCCAATGTCTGCTAAGGGGTTACCGCTAACGGCAATAATGTCCGCCAAAAAACCCGGCTTCAGTTGCCCAATTTGCCCGTCCCAACCCAGTAACTTTGCTCCAGAAAGAAGATCGGCTTGCAAGACGTTGGCGGGAGACATCCCGTACTGAACCATAAGTTCAAACTCACGCGCCTGAGTTCCATGGGGAAATGGCCCTACGTCCGAACCGACCGCCATCGGCACTCCGGCTTTCAGTTGCTTGCGGAACTCACGGGCGTGAAATGCAAGAGTTTCTTTCAAGCGCTTTTGTTGGGCGGGGGTGGCGGCGTGTTGCGCAAAGTACTCGGAAATAGTAAAAGTAGGCACGGCAAAGATTTGCCGCTCTCGCATCAGCCGCATGGTTTCTTCGCTCAACTGGTCGGCATGGTCGATGGATGACACGCCGGCCTTTGCCGCAAAAGAGGTACCCGGTTCGCCCGTGGCGTGAACGGCAACGCGCTTTCCCACACGCGCCGCTTCCTGCACGGCTGCGCTGAGTTCAGCTTCCGAGTACTGGTAAGGTGTTGAGAACTTATCACCTTCCAAAAGGTCACGGCCAGTTTCATAGATTTTGATAAAGTCAGCCCCCTGCTTGAACTGTTCGCGAATGGCGGCAACCAACTCAACTGCTCCGTTAGCTCGGGTGGCGTTTGAAAGAATATGCTGTTCCGGGTTGAACCGATTAGCATCCTCGTGGCCGCCCAGAATATCAATTGCGTTGCCGCTAATACGTAATCGGGGACCGGGAATGGAGCCTTGATTGATAGCGTCGCGGACGGCAGTGTCGGCTGAACCAGCGCCTTCGGTGCCCATGTCCCGCTCTGCCGTAAATCCAGCCATCAGATCATCCCGAGCGGCCAAGGTTGCTATGATCACCCGCTGCGGAACTGATTCTTCCACGGTTTGCAGGTCCTCGGCTCCAGGATGCAGAAACAAATGAACGTGCGCATCGATTAAGCCGGGAAGTAAAGTTCGATCGCCGAGATCAAGAATATCCGCCCCTGAGGGCAGCGGGATGTGTGACCCTGCGGCTGCTATGTGATGATCCGCAATCAAGATTTCACCAGGCTCCAACAAATGGCCGCCTGCGACGTCCAGCATGCGGGCTGCCCGAAGTAATACGGGGCGTGGTTGACTGTCTTGTTGAGATTGACCGGATAACGGGCTCGTTCCGTTTTGTGAAACAGCCGTAAATGCCAGCAAACACAAAGCTTTATAAGGCAGGTATGATCGTCCGCGCAACTGTTTACCTCCTTGCCGGGATGGAGCTATTGCAACACTATACTTTGGAGATTGCTTCGCTCGCTCCGAACAGTATTAACTATACGTTCTTACGAAATGGCCAGAGAATTACGGGGCAGGGGTATTACTGAAATAATGGGATCTAGGCTTTTGGCGATTCACTTTGTTGAGATCGTTGACTGTTCCTAGCCAATTCCTGGTATCCGGGTCTATAGTGTAAGATAAAACATATAAGCTTCTTGCACCGGCGCTACTGTGGATTATATTTATCGAATTATGCCCAGGATTTATGTTAAGTTATAGTACCTGAAACGGGAAACTAACCGTTTTTTAACGAATTTTGGGGTGTATCTCAGACTTTTCCTCGGTATAATCGAGTCCTGGGTAGTCGGAGGATTACTTTATCAATGAGACTTAAACGAACTATTTTCACAAGCCTGCTGGTCCTTCCAGTATTGCTTATAACTAATTCTGCCAATGCCACTCCAGTGACTGGGCAGGCAAATATTGCAGGTAACGTAACTGTTCAAGACGGCAATATTACGTTTGCCCCTACTTTCACCAATACTGCGGGAGCGATGGAAACGGGTGCTTTTGCCGGGTTAACAGGTGGGACAATTCAAAGCCTGACAGGTGGGCCTATTACTGGCTTTCTCCCCACGCCTGTCACTGGGTTTGTTAACTTTGCAACGGGTGTAGCCGCTCCGGTTATATTTGACTTAACCTTTATTGCCCCAGGTGTTGGGACCCAGGCAGGTTGCTTTAGCGCAGCGTTGGGTTCTGCTTGCACCCCGACTGGTTCGCCATTTACTTTGTTTCAGTTGAGCAGCAATACTGTTCTGGCGGCCCTGCAGTTGAATGGAGTGTCATACACCGGCAGTTCTGCTACCGGTACGTCACCGACGACTGCAATCTTTTCAACTCAAACTGCCATCAATGGTACGCTTCCCGAGATCTTTGGTATATTGGCTAGCGGTGGTGCGATTTCGGGTGTGACTTATTCCGCGTCGTTTGTTGCTACTTCCAGCCCTGTCGTTCCGGAGCCTGCTTCCATGATGTTGATGGGTGTAGGATTGATTGTTGCTGGTTTAGTTGCGCGTCGTAAAGTTCGTAGCTAAATCGTAGGTTGAATTAAAAATAGTTCATCAAGCCCGTGCCTGGTACCAGGCACGGGCTTTTCTTGTTTGTTGGCATTTATTGTCGTTATTTTGCAAGCTGCTGCTTCCATGCGCTGACCAGTCTGTTTATACTTGAACCTGTTAGTTGGTTTACGGATTCGGAGTTATAGTTTATCCCTGATTTGCCGACATATGAGGTTCAACTGATGCCCAAATTACCGCGCGCGTTATTTACTATCGCAGCATTTGCTGGATTTTCTTCGCTAGCTTTTACCCAATCCGGTCCACAGCTCACTGTAGGCCCTGGTCTGATATACACGGTTGCCAGCCGTGCTACTAACGGCTTAAGTTCGAGCAGTTTCAACGGAGTTGTATTTAAGAACCCAGGAACAGTTTACGTTTCTGATGCGCATGCAGAGACCAACGGCCAGGGATCGTCGATATCCTTGGCTAATGTTTATGCAATTGATTTAACTAGCGGACAAGTGGCGCGTGTTGCTGGAAGTGCACCCGATCACACAAATGGAAATATTGCAGATTGTACCCCCGGCACCCCGGCTTCCTGCCCAGGAGATGGTGGTCCTGCTACTAATGCCCGACTGCACGAACCGGCAGGTTTGGCCTTAGACACTTCCGGTAATCTCTACATTGCTGATTCAAGGCAGAACGTCATAAGACGAGTTGATGCAGGCGGCACTATCACGACCTATGCAGGAACAGGTGTTGCGGGAGTTGGTTGCAATTCTTGCGCGGCAACACAAGCAAACTTATCCTTTCCAACAGGACTCGCCATCGATGGAGCCAACAATCTGTACCTTGCAGATACTCTGAACCATCGAGTACGCGTGATTGCGGCGGTGAATAGCACCATTAGCACCATTGCCGGCACAACTATGGGTTTCGGTGGAGACGGCGGACCCGCTACAGGCGCGCAGCTCAATCAGCCAATTGGCATCGCAGTGGATGCTTCAGGCAACATCTTTATTGCCGATACAGCTAACCATGCGATTCGTGAGATCACCGGCGGCAACATTAACACCGTTGCCGGTCAGGGTACCGTTTCTGGTTACACCGGCGACGGTGGAGCGGCCACAAGCGCTACTCTCTTCCTGCCTCGCGGTGTTGCGGTAGATGCGGGCGGGAACCTTTTTATTGCGGATAACAGAAACAATGTCATTCGCAAAGTGAATGGGGACGTCAGTCATACAATCAGTACCATTGCAGGCAATGGCACTGTCGGCTATACCGGTGACGGCGGGCCGGCGCTGAGTGCTTTACTGAACGGTCCGAGTTTCATTGTCACCGATGGGCAGAGCAATCTATACTTTGTTGACAACCAATTTGCTGCTGTCCGAAGGATAATGTCCACGGCTGCTCCTTTGACTCTGCCGCTTACCGCCATTGGCTCCACAAATCCCTCCTCGTTCCCGCTCACAATCTCAAATACCGGTAATCAGACTCTCAACATATCGACAATTACATTCCCAGCTAATTTTACGGCGGGTTTAGGTGGCACTTGCCCCGCAGGAGGGTTCTCACTGAATGCTGGCGCATCCTGTACGCTTCCTGTTAATTTCTCCCCCACTTCTGGCGGCAGCACGTCCGGAACGCTAACCATCACGAGCAATAGTCAAACAAACGCGACCACGAATATCACGCTCTCCGAATCAAATGGTCTCTACTTTGTCCCGGTAACTCCGTGCCGCGTGATTGACACGCGGCTGCCAGACCCCAACTTCGGCGGTCCTGTTTTTGCAGCGCATCAAACCCGTACTTATGCTATTCGCAATAGCAACACTGTCGGATGTAGTTCTGCCCCAATCCCCGCGTCCGCAGAAGTTCAGGCATATTCTCTGAACGTCACGGTTGTGCCTAGGGGCCCATTGAGCTTTCTTACTGTTTATCCAGGCGACCCAAGCGGAAATAACCGTCCGGGCGTTTCGACCTTGAACTCTTTTGATGGGCGCATAAAGGCGAATGCCGCTATTGTTCCCGCCAACACAGGTGACCCGAACCGCAGTATCAGCATTTATGCGAATGACACCACTGATGTGATCGTTGACATCAGCGGCTATTACGTCCCGGAAGCCAGTTCCGCTTCAACGACTAATGGCCAAACTCCGTTGGCTTATTATCCGTTGCCGCCGTGCCGCGCCGTTGATACGCGGCCTAATACTGGCTTGCTTGGTCAAAATACTCCTCTGCTTGGGGGTGATCAGAATAGAGCCTTCACTTTGGCGGGAGTCTGTAGTCTGCCGAGTAATGCGCAAGCTTATGCGCTCAACTATACGGCAGTGCCTACTAATAACGGTCCGATCGGTTTTATTACAACTTGGCCGACAGGTATATCGAGACCTGTTGTTTCTACGCTCAATGCGCCTACCGGCACTGTTACGGCTAATGCAGCGATCGTTCCTGCAGGCACGAATGGAAGCGTTTCCGTGTTCAGCACCAATGACACTGATCTGATCATTGATGTTGCCGGCTATTATGCTCCGCCGGCCACGGGCGGGCTGGCACTTTACAATGTTGCGCCCTGCCGCGCTTTTGACACTCGCACTGTCGGTTCAGGCGCGCCGACTAACGGCGTGCTTAGTGAGAACGTGGGCGGCGGCTGTAGTGTGTCTGCTGTCGCGCAAAGCTATGTTCTTAATGCCACTGTGATACCAAACGGCCCACTAGGCTATATCTCTGCTTGGGCTCTAGGCAGCGCACAACCCGTTCAATCTGTTCTGAACGCCAGCGATAGTGCAATTACTTCCAATCTAGCCGTTGTGCCAACGGTGAATGGGTTCGTTTCTACTTATGCAGCCTCCTCAACAGGTTTGATTCTTGACCTGTCCGCATATTTCGCGCCGTAAGGAAGCCTGAAACACCGCTCCGCGCCGGCAGGGAAAACTTGCCGACGCGGAGTTTATTTCGGGGCCGGTAAGCTCATGGCTGTTTGTTGGCTATTGACGACTTGCCAACGGTTGTCACGATAGATAAAAACATCAGTAAACGCCGCTTTATATACCGAGTCGCGCAGTAAGCTTGTCCCCACGATCGTTCCGTTCACAATGGCCACTTCGCCATACACCCGTATATGCAGATCATCAAATCGCCGGTTTTCGTTAGACTCCGTCGCGGGATGTTCTTTAACACGCGCAATCCACTGTTCTTTCCCGACTGGACCTGCTGGTGATATGAACACAAAGTCCTCGGCTAAGATAACCTTGAGCGTTTCGATATTGTTCGCCGCAGCGAGCCAACGTTTTTCCAGTTCTTCAACCGCGAGTTTTGCTTTCGTTTCCGCCGGCGTTGCTCCTTGTGCAGCGAAGCGCAGCAGAACCAGACTGAGCTGTAAGCCAAGCATTAACCGCATCATGATTGTTACGGAAGTAGCAGCTTGTAAATAGTTAAGCCCTGTCCTGAGACAGGGCTTAACTCGCAAGCAGAACTGAGACAACCTCTATTCTTCTTCTTCGTCTAGATCGTCCTCTTCCAGTTCCGCTTCTTCATCCTCGTCGTCGAGGTCATCTTCTTCATCTAAGTCCTCATCGTCAAAATCTTCCTCATCTAAATCCTCGTCGTCGAGGTCATCTTCTTCAGCTTCTTCATCATCGATCGCCATTAAACGAAGATCGCTCCAAATTGGGGGAAACTCGCCGGTTCCCGTCATGGCTAAAAAACTAGAGACCACGTTTTGCTCTCCTTGTTGAAGGTCCAAGATCATTATGCTTGAGATGCAAGTTGCAACCAAATTTGATCTGAGTTTATTTGTTTCGCAGCACCGGAGGTTAATTTAACCGAGATACCTTGTTTAGGCTCCTCGGATTGTTTCCAGGTTTTGCGTCACAACCCAGATATGCATGTTATCAGGAGCGCTATTTCGGAACTAATTTAATTCTGAATCGCATCTTACGCTTACAGGGCTTCGCCCGAAGCGGGTCACAGCCGCAAAAACCTAAAACGTAGATCTAAGCAAGATGATTAGCACGGAAACGTCCGTACAAAATAAACGCCGGACCAACGGCTGGGGTATCGATTTGGCCTATGAGGATGCTTTTGGAGAGCAGCACGAGACCAGTGAGGAAACAATTAGCGCCATCCTTAACGCCATGGGAGCTGATGCTGGGTCTCTTGGGCCCGAGCCTGACAATTGCGTGATGATTGTTCACGCCGGCGAGCAACGAGAACTTTCATCGAGCGGAACTATCGTGCTTGAGACAGGTGAGACAATTTCGGTTCCGCATCGTCTGCCCCCCAATCTGCCGACCGGCTACCATCAACTGCAGCTCGATAACAGCGCGAAGCCGAGTAGCCTCATTGTGAGCCCCGGCAAGTGCTGGCTTCCCAATCAGCTAAAGACCTGGGGCTGGGCCGTTCAGCTCTATGCGGCGCGTTCAAGCGAAAGCTGGGGTGTTGGCGATTTCGAGGACTTAAATCGTCTTGCGCGCTGGTCGGCTAAGGACTTGGGTGCGGGCATGCTGCTGGTTAATCCGCTCAGTG
>JBJMGL010000253.1:0-1861 GCA_045807985.1 Bryobacteraceae bacterium | reverse complement strand
GGTGCCATCAAGAGCGCCACAAAAGGACACATACATTAGATGAGTTTCAAAGAAGCTTTCAAAGAGGAAATAGCGGATTGGGCGCGTTACCTTTTAGCCGCTTTAATCGCGGCGGTCGTCGGACTTTTCATCGCCGGAGCGCTCTACCTTACCAATAGGTATTTCGGCTTTGGCGGCGGTTTAGGTTTTTTGGTTTTACTCGTGTTGGTCGGCCGGGTGATGCAAAGAAGAGGAGGAAACGTTAATGGATGAACAAATTGATAAGCAGTTATTAAACGCACAGCCGAAAGGGCCATTCTGGTTCTCAAAGTATCTGCGTTACCTGTCATGGGATCGGGTAATTGGAGTGCTGATGATCGGCGCGATCATGGTGTACGCCAAAAGCGGCAAGTCTATTAAGGCTATGGGTCCACAAAAGCCTGTCGTCAAGCAAGAGCTGGTGAAGCAGGAGATCGTGGAGCAACCGGCGGCTGAGCAAGCCGTTCCCGCTCGTTATCAGGCTGGCACGGGCTACACGCCTATTTCCTCGCAGCCGGGGTACGAACAGCCGTATGAGCGCACGGAACCAGCCACGCCCCAGCAAACACCAGCGGAGGCTATCAAGGCAGCGAGGCAGGAAAAGATCCTGAAGGGCGCCTTTGCTTCGAGTATTGCTCCGGTGGAAGCAGTTGAACAAGAAAAGGAAGCTACTGATAGGGAATCAGTGCAGAGCGCACAGCCCGCGAAAGCGGAGAATCACACGGACGCTCTCCTGATCCCAGAAGGAACCGAGATTCCCGCTATCACCTTGGGAGCGATTAACGGTGAAATGACAGGCCCAGTGGATGCCGAAACCAGAAGCGACGTTTACATCCCTGGAACACGCGAGATTGCCATCCCGCAGGGAGCAAAGCTGCTCGGCACAGCACAGAAGGTCGGCGGCTTGAATCAACAGCGTCTAGCGGTGACGTTTCATCGCATCTTAGTGTTCCCGCAGGGTCAGCCGTTCTGCTCAATTAAGCTTATGGGTCCCGCTCTCGATCAGCAAGGAGCAATGGGGCTTTCGGGACATGTCAATAACCATCTCGGACCCATGCTCGTAGCAGGTGCGGTCGTAGGTTTAATCCAGGGAGCAACGATCGGACTGGGTTTAGGACGCGGCGGATACGATACCGGAACCGTCATGATCGGCAACCTGGGAAGCGGAGCCGCGCAAAGCACATCCAAGATCCTGGACCGCTACACCAATCGAGTACCGACGATTACCTTACCAGAAGGATCAAGAATCACGGTACGCTTTACCGCCGATACGCCAGTGAGTTGTGAGGTGAATCAATGACAAGAGAACAACGACGTGAACGAATGGAAGAGATGATGTACCGCGAACTACGCGAACGGCACTTCTGCCGTAACGCTGTGGCGTGGCTATTTATTGGCCCGATGCTGGTGTTTTTGTTCGCAGCCATTGTGGGAAAGTTGACCCACTAATGCCAGGTAAGCCGCAGAACGCGCTCTATGCGCCTTTTAAGTTCCTCGATGAGCATGTACATGTCTCGAAGATGGGCGAAGTGACAATCTTCGCCAAGCTCGATGGAATCGACTTCGAATGCGCGACCGATACGACCCTACAAACGCAGCATAACCGGCTGCTCACCGCTTTCCAGTCCCTACCCGAGCAGATCAGGCCCATGTTCTATGCAGTCAAAATGGATGGGGCGGAGATTGAGGCTGTCAGCCATCCAAACGCGATAGTTGATCGCACGGTAGCAGCGAGACATCGTTTCCTGCAAGAGTCTCATGCGTCCGTATCGACCATTTCGCTGTATCTCGCCCTAACCTATGAACCGAAGCGCTTGCTTTCCTTTTCGCAGGCCGGTGTCTT
>JBJMGL010000252.1:0-6478 GCA_045807985.1 Bryobacteraceae bacterium | reverse complement strand
CTGCCGCTCACTGTTTCCGGAGGAGCATTGCGACTTCCGTCGAACAACCGGCCGCAAGTGACCGGAAATTTTGCTTTCGTTACGCCGGTTGTGGTCCGGTCGATTGGGAACTCGACCTATAACGGGCTGCAGATGGTGTTTAGAAAGCAATTCAGCCACGGAGTGCAGTTCCAGGCCGCGTACACATGGTCGCACGCGATTGATGATGCAGCCGACCCGTTGGTTGCGACGGGTGGAAACCGGAACATCGCACGCAATTCTTTCAATCTGAAGGAAGAGCGCGGCTCTTCGGACTACGATTTGAGACACCGGCTGATTCTCAACTACGTGTTCCAGTTGCCGTTTGGGCCGGGACACGCATACTTGCATCACGGCTTCGCATCGAGGGTGCTGGGGGGATGGGAACTCACAGGGGTTTCGACATTCCAGAGCGGACATCCGTTCGACATCTACAGCGGCCGGGATTCAGAGTACACGGGGCTGACGAACCGTCCGGATCTGGTAGGAGATCCCTCAATTCCGGCGAGTGCGCCGCGAAATCAGACTGGTCCTCCGATTACCGCGTTTGCAACGCAGCCATTCGGCAGGCCGGGGAATCTGGGACGAAATACGTTTACCGGCCCCACGTACTACGATACGGATTTGAACCTGATCAAGAACACGCATATCACAGAGAGAGTGAATCTGCAGTTTCGCGCCGAGTGTTACAACGTGTTTAACCGAATTCAGTTCGATGTGCCGGGGACTTCCAGCGACACGATTGCGTCGCCGGGAACATTCGGGCAGTCGCTATCAACCATTGTGCAGCCGGACGGCACGACTTCCGCACGGCAGATTCAGTTAGCGTTGAAGCTGATATTTTAGCCCGGCGCAGCAGGTTCTGAGGCGAACCCCGGACGCAGCGGGCGCGAGTATCCGCAGTGTGTGACTATCCGTCCCCTCATCCAAAGATGGACGGCCTTTACTGTGGGGAGCCCAACTCTTCTCCTTTGGCTTATCTTCACCCATAAAACAGAAAGGGAGCTGACCGTCTCTCGTTCGGCCAGCTCCCCTATTGCGCAGACTCGGAGGTTTTCTGCGCATTTGTTATTACGATTACCACACTCTTTCCAAGAGGGTTACTGTTGCGTTCAAATATACGCACCTTTTACAAACTTTAAATGATCCAATTGATAGAGGAGACGATGTTAGCCACCAGCACGGTAGTTGACGAGATTCTGGAGTGGAAAACTCGCCAGAATGCTGTTATTCTTGCTCACCACTACCAGGAACCGGAAATCCAGGAGATTGCCGACTCTGTTGGGGATAGCTTGGAGTTGGCCCGGGTCGCCCAGAAATTTGATGGCGATGTGATAGCGTTCTGCGGAGTGAAGTTCATGGCTGAAACAGCCAAGGTGCTGAATCCGGAGCGCACTGTTGTATTGCCTGATATCCAAGCTGGTTGTAGCTTGGTCGATAGTTGTCCGGTGGAGGGCGTCCGCGCTTTCAAGCGGCGCAATCCCGATCACGTGATTGTTAGTTATATCAATACTTCTGTTGAGGTAAAGGCGGAAAGCGACATTCTTTGCACGTCCCGCAATGCTGTTGCGATTGTTAATTCGATTCCTGCTGGCAAGCCTATTCTTTTCCTTCCGGATATCAATCTCGGAAACTACGTTCAGGCGCAGACCGGGCGCAAGAACATGAAGATTTGGCAAGGCGCCTGTATTGTTCATGCTACATTTCCGGGCCGCCGTTTAGCTGCTGCCCGCGCTGAACATCCGAACGCTCTGGTGGTTGCTCACCCGGAATGCCCCCCTGATGTGCTGCGCCAGGCGGATTTTATTGGTTCCACCTCGGCCCTTATAGACTGGTGTACTTCGCATCCCGCGGAAGAGTTCATTGTCATGACGGAGAGTGGAGTACGTTTTTCCCTCGAAAGACTCTCGCCCGGCAAGAAGTTCTATTTCGTGGCTAATGAAAACTGCAATTGCAGCGAGTGCCCCTACATGCGGCTGAATACGTTGGAAAAGCTGCGGGACAGTCTCCAAACGCTTCAGCCGCGTATTGAACTGCCTGCTGAGATCATGGAACGCGCCCGTTTGCCTCTCCAGCGTATGCTCGCCGTGAAGTAACCCCGTAAACTGGGAAGACGTGAGTCAACTCCTACAACTCGCTCCTTCTGTTGTCGTGCAGCCGCCTTCCGAAGGTCCGCTGGTTGACTCCTATGGCCGTATTCATTCCGATCTGCGGATCAGCGTTACCGATCGCTGTAATATTCGCTGTTTCTATTGCATGCCGGAAGAGGGTGCTCAGTTTGCTCCTATTACGGAGCTCCTCACTTTTGAGCAAATTACCCAATTTGTCGCCGCTGCTTTGCCGCTTGGGATTCGAAAGATCCGTTTAACCGGCGGCGAACCGCTCCTTCGTCCGAAGCTTCCCGATTTGATCATGTCTCTCAATCAGTTCCCTGGTATTGAGGATTTGGCTCTCACGACCAACGGCGTCCTGCTGGCCGCCAATGCTCAAAAGCTGTACGATGCTGGACTGCGCCGGTTGAATGTTCACCTGGACACTTTGGATCGCGAACGATTCCGTGCCATAACGCGCCGTGATGATCTTTCCCGCGTTCTTGCCGGGATCGATTCCGCCCTGCATGCCGGTTTTACGGTGAAGTTGAACTCTGTGGCTATCAAAGGTTTAACTGAGCCTGATGTTCTGGAACTGGTCCGATTCGGGCGACGGAATGACATCGAAGTCCGGTTCATTGAGTTTATGCCGCTCGATGCGCAACACTTGTGGGCTATGGATCGCGTTCTGACGATGGATGACATGATTGAGATGATCACGCGCGAGTTTGGCCCTCTTCTTCCCGTTCGTGACGCTGATCCGCGCGCGCCTGCGACAGAGTTTCAATTTGAGGATGGATTCCGTCTTGGTTTTATCGCTTCGGTCAGCCGTCCGTTTTGCATGAACTGTAACCGTTTGCGGCTCACTTCCGACGGCAAGATGCGGTATTGCTTGTTTGCCCGGGAAGAAACAGACGTGCGGGCTTTGCTGAACAATCCTGATTCTGAAGCGGCATTACAGGCGGCAATCCGGTCAACAGTATGGCAGAAGTGGATCGGACACGACATTCATCGCGGCACATTTGTTGCGCCGGCCCGGCCCATGTATTCGATCGGCGGCTAACCTGCGTAGGCGTATAACATGGCCAGCAGGCCAATGACACACGCCAGAAAAATGCTGTGCTTCAGCGTAAAACGAAATAGTTTTGATTCTTCCTGCTGCGGGAGCCCTGCTGCTGATGCTGCCACGGCAATGCTTTGCAGACTGATCATCTTGCCCATGACTCCGCCGGCGGAGTTAGCGGAAGCCATTAATGCCGCACTCAACCCCAATCGGTTCGCTGTCACCTGCTGCAGGCCGCCGAACAATGCGTTAGCGGACGTATCGCTGCCCGTCAAGAATACTCCCAGCCAGCCCAGCAATGCGCTGAAGAACGGGAACATGCGGCCTGTTGAAGCAAACGCCAGTCCCAGTGTCGTTGTAGCTCCTGAATAGTTCATGACAAAAGCCAGCGCCAAAACGCTTACCACACTGACAAAAGGAAACTTTAGCTGCTTGGCTGCGGCGATCAGCAGCGCAAGAAACTGTTGGAGTGAAACTCGCAGGAGAATGGCGGAAGTGACAGCCGAAAAAGCGCAGGCTGTTCCCGCTTCAGCAAGGATTCGCATTCGGTAGGGAGCGGCGTTATGTAAACCCGGCCAGTGAATGATGATCGTGGCGTGTTCCAAAGCCGCCTTGACCGGACCAATGCTCCAAACCAAAATGAAAAAGACAAGCAGAAGATAAGGAGACCAAGCCGTTGTTAGTTCACCTATCTGATAAGTGCCCTTTGATTTCGCTATGCCCTTTGAATGCCAAAACTGCAACAGCGCAACAAGTGACAAAATAGTTGCGAGTGAACTCAAAATGTCTGTCAAATACGGCCCGACGAAGTTTGAAACAGTAAATTGCACGGCGGCAAAACTGATGCCGCAAACTAGGGCTGCTGGCCAGACATGACGGAGCGCTCGCCAACCGCCCATAACAAGAATGAGATAAGCCGGAATAAACAACGACACGGGCGCGCAGAGACGGCCTACCTGGGCGCTAAGATCTTGAATCGGCAAGCCTGTTGTAGCGGCGAGAGTGACAAGCGGAATGGCGATGGAACCAAATGCCACGGGCGCTGTATTGGCCAATAAACAAATACCCGCGGCATGAAAAGGCGAGAAGCCGAGACCGCTTAAAATAGCGGCGGCAACGGCGACGGGCGTGCCGAAACCGGCCGCGCCTTCAAGGAATGCGCCGAAGGCGAAAGCGATTAAAAGAGCTTGCAAATTCCTGTCGGAGGTGAGCTGGCCGATGGAGGTTTTGATGATTTCAAATTTGCCGGTTTCGACGGTAATCCTGTACAAAACGATGGCCCAGAAGATGACCCAAAAGATAGGAAATGCTCCAAAGGCTGCGCCGTACAAAGCCGCGCTGAGAGCTTGGTTTACGGGCATTCCGAAGGGGAGAATCGCGACGAGCAATGCGA
Source organism: Bryobacteraceae bacterium (assembly GCA_045807985.1). GTDB lineage: Bacteria > Acidobacteriota > Terriglobia > Bryobacterales > Bryobacteraceae > Bog-105. The sequence continues at coordinate 1,914 of JBJMGL010000252.1, read as the reverse complement.
CGGCCAAGCCGAGCACGGAGGACTTCCAGGCGCTCGTGCGCTTGATGCCGATAGCGTAGAGTAAAACGGCGATCGGCAGGGCGGCGAAAAAGGGGTTTTTTCCGTCTATCAAGGGGATCAACGGTGGTATAAACCCGCGCCATTGGCCGGTTTGCAGTCGTAGAAAGCCGGTTTCAGGCCGTATTTTTGGCTATAAAGTGCCGTTAAATGGTCATAGAAGTGGGTTAAAGCGTCCGGTTTGACGAGATTGACCGTGCAACCGCCGAATCCGCCTCCGGTCATGCGGGCTCCGTAAACGCCCGGGATTTTAATGGCGGTATCGACCAGAAAATCGATCTCTTCGCAGGAGATTTCATAGTCGTATTGCATGCTGCGGTGGGAGGCAACGAACAGCCGGCCCATCTCGGTTAAATCGTTGGCCTCCGCTGCCTTGGCGAAGTCTAGGACGCGCTGCGTATCGGAGATGACGTGGCGGGCTCGCTGCCTTGGTACCGGCGGCACGGTTTCCTGCACTTTTACGAACACGTCCAGAGTGACGTCGCGCAGGCTTTTTATATTCGGGTCAGTGGCCCGGAGGGCTTCGACGGCGGCTTTACACTCGGCGACGCGTTCGCGGTAAGCGGATGAGCCTAATTCATGTTTCACCATGGAGTTAACTGCGATAACACTCACGTCTGGCGGCAGGGTTACGTATTCGTGGCCCAGGCTGCGGCAGTCGATCTGGATGGCGGCGTTTTCGCGCCCGAATACGGAGGCGTATTGATCCATGATGCCGACTGGCACGCCGACAAACTGAGTTTCAGCACGCTGGCCCAGGGTGGCGATGTCGAGGGGGTTCATGGAACGGCCGTTGAGCAGCGCAAAAGCGGTTCCGATCTCCAGGGCTGCTGATGAGCTTAAACCGGACCCGGTAGGAACTTCACTGCGAATCAGGAGATTGGCTCCGCTTAGATCAGTCCCGGCTTTCACCAATTGCTGGGCTACGCCAATCACGTAATCGTGCCAAGAGTCTTGCGGCTGGGCGCGGGGTATTTCGGCGACGCCGATTGAGAATTCCGCGTCGAGGTCCTGGGAGCGGATTCGTAACGTGCTGTCACGCGAGGGTGCGATAGCGACGTAGCAGGCCATTTCGAGCGCGACAGGCAGCACGTAACCCAGGTTGTAATCGGTATGCTCGCCGATGAGGTTGACGCGTCCCGGAGCCCGATAGATGGCGGGCGAGGTGTCCCAGCCGAAGTGATGGCCGAATTCGTTTAAGATTTCCGTCGGAACGAGAGCCACAGCAAAATTCCTCCAAAGATGAGAAGCATGAGACCGCACCAGAGGTTGACGTTGGTGCCGGGATCGAGCGGTGCCCGCACCCCGGGGTTCAGCAAGCCATAGAAAAGAAGGATGGCTCCCAGCAGCGAGAACAGATATCCAGTCGGGCGTCGAAGATCGTCCATAGTGTATTACCAAAAGATAATGTTGAAGATAACGAGTACGACCAGAACAATAATGGCAAGCGGTCCTGGGCGTTTGAACCAGGGCACGTTTCCCTCAGGCGGGAGGTCCGCCGTCGCGCCCCAAACGAGGTTGTGAAGTTCTGTTTCCGGCTTGGGCCGTGTGACAAGGCTGACGATCAGCGTGACGAAGAGGCAAGCGGCAAAAGCAATAATAGCGATCCAGAAGTTCTGGGCCATGGATGACGGGAACTGGTGCAGGATTCCCAACCATCCGCCCTTTCCTTCCGCCACGGTCAGACCGAGAGTGCAGAATCCGGCAATCAGCCCGGTCAACAAGCCCCAGAATGCGCCATCTCCCGTGGCGCGTTTCCAGAACATGCCGAGCAGAAAGGTAGCAAACAGCGGCGCATTCACAAAGGCAAAGACCAGTTGCAAAAAGTCCATGATGTTGTTGAAATGCGTTGCCAGG
>JBJMGL010000251.1:0-18740 GCA_045807985.1 Bryobacteraceae bacterium | reverse complement strand
TCGAACATCGGGCGTATTTGGACCGGGCGGCATGTTCACGCCCAGAGGTAATTTCGTTGAGTTAATGTTGCGGCTGGCGGGGAACGGTAGTCCCATCCGTGTCGTGCAGGATCATGTCGCTTCACCAACATACGCTCCGGCCATGGCTTCCCGAACCGCCGACCTTGTGGAGCGCAATATTCGCGGCGTGTTCCATCTAGGAGGTGGTGAACCAATCTCCTGGTACGATTACGCCAAGCTGATCTTTGAATTAGCTGGGGCGGAACCCTCCTTGACTCCCACTGATGAAAGGGAGTATCGAACAGCGGCGCGGCGTCCCAAGTTTTCCGCCCTTTCTAACAGCAAATTGGAATCAGCCGGTATTGCGCCGATGCCGCCGTTACGTCAAGCAGTGGCCGATTATCTACGAGCTCGCAAACACGTTAGCGCGCATCGGGCGGTGTAGCATAATAACCGTTGCGGGCCTGCACCCGGTAATCTTTATTGTCGGTTTTAATCTCGATGCGGCGGAATGTGTTATCGCGTTTGGAGTTAGTAGACTCATAGCCGAGGGAGTATTGATTCCGCAGCTCTTCTTGAATCTGATTAAAGATTTCACTTAACGGGTGTTTTTCGCTGACTGTAAACACATGGCCCCCCGTTTCCTCGGACATCTTGCGGAGGTCGCCTTCACCCCCGCTGCTATACATGCCAGCAGCGTAATAAAAGCCGCGATCCACGTAGTAAATGCTGTAAATAATCGCGTCGGCGCGTTGAGCGGCTTCGATGGCGTTTCTGACATTGTAGGTGCTACCCTGGTCCCCACCATCAGTAATCAGGATCATCGCCTTACGCCCTACTTCATTTTTTAACTTTTCGTTGGCAGCAAGGTAGACCGCATCGAACATTAGTGTGCCTTTCGCATTGCCAATCGTGGGAACTGGACCAGTATTCACGTTGGGAATGGGCCCGCGCCCCACCATGGGCGGCTGACCGTCACCTTGCAAATCCCGCAGCGCCGCCGAAAGCTGGCGCGGTGAACTGGTGTAGTCCTGCAGCAGGTCGGTGCTCTTGCCAAAAGAGATCAGGAACGCCTCGTCCTTTTTCCGGATCACGCTGGAGAAGAATTGAGATGCCGCCTGCCTTTCAATGTCAATCAATCGTTCCTGGCTGGCGCTGATATCGATCAGCAAACCAAGCGTCAGCGGTAAATCCGTTTCGCGCGAGAAGCGTTGAATCGTTTGTTGCTTGCCGTCTTCGTAGACTTTAAAATTCTGTTTCTCCAGGTTCGGAATGAGTTGTCCGCCCTTCTTAGCCTTAACGGTAAACAAAATGTTTACCAGTTCCACATTGACCCGGATGACGCCGTCCTGATCGGGAGTGGCAACTGGATTAGGCGCCGACTGCGTATTTTGCGAAGCGATTGCCGATTGCCAGCCGCCGACGCTGCATATTCCTAATACGGCAAGGGCCACAAAAATAGAGGAACGGGAGTAACTGCTCATCTTGGCTATGATTATCGTTTACAGGTTAGAAACAGGCTACACGTCTAATGGAAATTGCAACCAAGCATCTTCGAAACGCTGACCCGGTTTTGGCCGAAATCATTTGTCGTGTCGGACCTTGCGAGTTCGTAAAGCGCGAGCCCACTTTCGAGACGCTGGCCCGCTCGATTACGTTCCAGCAGTTAAGCGGGAAAGCCGCTGGCACTATCTTTGAGCGAGTGCGGAAAGCCGTTGGCAGGCAGTTTACTGCCGCAGCATTCCTGAAACTGACACCGGAAGAGTTACGGGCCTGTGGCCTTTCCCGACAGAAGATTGCCTCGCTCACGGATCTCGCTGAGCGGGTTTATCGGCGGGAAATCAACTTTCGCAGGCTTGACGGCCTTTCCGACGAGGAAATCATCGAGCTGCTATCCCAGGTCAGAGGAGTCGGCATCTGGACGGCGCAGATGTTCCTGATGTTTGCCTTGCAGAGGCCCAATATCATGCCGCTCTCCGATCTGGGCATACGCAACGCCGTACGAAAGGCCTACGGTTTGGAATCCTTGCCGAATGCCGCCGAGCTGACACAGCTTGCCGAAAAGTGGCATCCGTATTGCTCCGTCGCAAGCTGGTATTTATGGCGTAGCCTGGACGGCGAGGCCGGAATTTGAAATCTAAACCCAAGAAGTATCAGGCTTGCGGTGTATCCGGCAAAGGCGGTAACGGTCTCTCCGGCTTCAGCACTACCACGCCAAGCGGCGGAATAATCAGGCTGGCGGAAGCGGGCCGGCCATGCGAAGAAATCGGCTCGGCATGCACAGCGCCGCCATTTCCCAGATTGCTGCCGCCAAATATTTCCGCATCCGAGTTGAAGATTTCACGATGTACTCCTTCTTCCGGCATACCGAGCCGGTAATTCCAATGCGGAGTCGGAGTGAAATTACAAATAAAAACGAGATAGTCCTCGCGGCGCTTGGCCCGGCGCACAAATGAAACGATAGAGTGCTCCGAGTCGCTAAAGTCGATCCACTCGAAACCCCATCCTTGGAAGTCGATTTCATAAAGGGCCGGTTCACGTTTATAAAGATCATTCAACGCCGCGCAGAACGCTTGTAGTTTGCGATGAATCGCATGATCCAGGAGCCACCATTCCACTTGTTGCTCTGAGTTCCATTCTGTTGTCTGGCCTATTTCGGAACCCATGTACAGCAACTTTTTCCCGGGGTGACCGTACATATAACTCAGGAAGGCCCGTGTGTTAGCAAAACGCTGCCACTCATCGCCCGGCATCTTGTCCAGCAAAGAGCGCTTTCCGAAAACCACTTCGTCATGCGAAATCGGCAGAACGAAATTTTCCGTAAACGCATAGATCATGCTGAACGTAATTTCATGCTGATGATACCGGCGGTGAATCGGATCACGCTCGAAGTATTGCAGCATGTCGTGCATCCAGCCCATATTCCACTTCATCGTGAAGCCCAGGCCGTTCAAATAAACCGGACGCGAAACGCCTGTGAAAGCAGTAGACTCCTCCGCTATCGTGACAGCGCCCGGGATTTGATGTACCAGCTCGTTACACTTACGCAGGAAGCTGATGGCCTCCAGATTCTCATTTCCGCCATAAATATTGGGAACCCACTCGCCAGCCTTTCGCGAGTAGTCGAGATACAGCATGGAAGCCACCGCATCAACGCGCAGTCCGTCAATGTGATACTTCTTCAGCCAGAACATTGCGTTGGAAATCAGGAAGGAGCGCACTTCATTGCGGCCATAGTTGAAGATCAGCGTGCCCCAGTCGCTATGCTCTCCCAATCGCGGATCTTCATGCTCGTAAAGTGCCGTGCCGTCAAAAAAGGCCAGCCCGTGAGCATCTTTAGGAAAGTGGGCGGGAACCCAGTCCATAATGACGCCAATCCCCGCTTGATGGCAGCAATCGACGAAATACATGAAATCTTCGGGCTTGCCGTACCGGGCCGTAGGTGAAAAGTATCCGGTAACCTGATAGCCCCAGGACGGCGCGTAGGGGTGCTCCGCAACCGGCAGCAGCTCGATATGCGTATAGCCCATCTTCTTGACATACTCGACAAGCTCCGTTGCCAGCTCGCGATAAGTGCGCGGGCGTCCCTCCATGTCCTTACGCCAGGAGCCAAGATGAATCTCGTAAATGGAAATCGGACTCTCAAGCTGATTTCCCTTAGCCCGCTGGCCCATCCACGCTTCATCATTCCACTGGTAAACATCAATGTCAGCGACAATCGACGCTGATTTGGGCGGAGCTTCCGTACCAAAGCCGTAGGGGTCTGACTTCAGCTGACTATATCCACGATAGTGTGACTTGACGGCATACTTATAAGCCATGCCGGGACCCACGCCGGGTATGAAAATCTCCCAAACGCCTCCCGTGCGCTGGCGCATCAGATTACGTCTGGTATCCCAATCGTTGAAGTTGCCCACGACACTAACGACCAAGGCATTCGGTGCCCACACGGCGAAGCGAGTTCCCGCAACGTCATCAACCGTTATCGAGTGTGCGCCAAAACTGTTGTAGCCTTCGTAATTCGTGCCTTCCGAATGCAGGTGCAGGTCGAAATCGCTCAGGATTGGCCCGAACCGGTACACATCCTCGACCTCAGACTTTATCCCGTTATAGTCAGTGATCCTGAACCGATACTGCCCTGGTTGAGAGTCAACCGTAGCAACATAAATGCCTGCCGCGTGAACTCGTTCCGTGGGAATAACTTTGCCGCCAAGAACAACTTCCACCTGCTGGGCTTGGGGCAGAAAAGCAGTAATCTCCCATTCGCCCGCCCTGTCATCATCCTTTGCATGCGGACCTAAAACGGCGAAAGCGTCGCCATGGTAACCACCTGCAATTGCTTCCATCTCTTGCTCAGTCATCGCAAATTTATTATGTCAGGCTCAGTAGTTGTAACTTCAAAAAGCAGCCATGCATGATTCTGTTCAGAACAAGGGTGAGGAGCCGCTCCGTGAATTTATACATCAGTTGCCCAAAGCCGAACTCCACCTGCACTTGGAAGGCGCGGTCGAGCCGGAGACCATTCATGAACTCGAACCGTCGCTGCCGCTCGCTGAAATTCGCGATGGGATGCGCTACACCGGTTTCGCTGGTTTTCTGAAAGCATATGTCTGGGTCACGCAAAAGCTGACCTCTCCCCGCGCTTATCGCTTAGCCACTAGGCGGCTACTACAAAAATTGAAGTCACAAAATGTGCAATGGGCCGAAATTACGCTATCTGCCGGAGTGGTTCTCTGGAAAGGGCAGGACCTGCACGCCATTTACGAAGAGATTTATGACGAGTGCCGCCGCTGTCCTGAAGTCGAGGTGCGCTGGATCTTCGATGCCATCCGCCAGTTCGGTATCGAGGGAGCAGCGCGAGTATTCGACATAGCAAAAGACCACCGCGATAAAGGCGTAGTAGCCATTGGCCTTGGCGGAGATGAAGAGCGCGGCCCCGCTGGGTGGTACAACGAACTCTATCGAACCGCAAGAAATGCGGGACTCAGGTTGACCTGCCACGCAGGAGAAACGGCTGGCGCCGAAAGCGTTTGGCAGGCTCTCCATATCGGCTCGGAGCGAATTGGTCACGGTATACGTTCGGTCGAAGACGCCAGCCTGCTCCGTTATTTACGCGACAATGACCTTCCGTTGGAGATCTGCCTTTCCAGCAACGTTTGTACCGGAGTGGTGGCCCGTTTAGCGGAGCATCCGCTTCGCGAGCTGTGGGATGCTGGGGTGCCCATTGTCCTAGGAACCGACGATCCCGCTCTATTTTTCACCGATCTCCTCCGCGAATACACGATCGCCGCAGAGACTTTCGGGTTTTCACGTGATGAATTAAAGCAATTAGCCGTAAATAGCCTGAAGTACCGGTTTGGCTCTTAACCGCGCCCCTGGCCCACACGCTCTTCAAGAAGAAGCCGGATCAGCGCCTCCAATTCACGGATGCGGTCGGCCACTTGCTCCAAGTCTGCCGGCTCCGTCTCTCCACTGGCGGCTACGCGGCCATGCTCCAGCACACCAATCGCCTCGCTGCGCGTCCTGACCACACGGCCAGGAATGCCGATAACGGTAGATCCAGGAGGGACCGAATGCACCACAACCGAGCCCGCGCCCACCCGTACATCATTTCCGAGCGTGATATTTCCCAGCACCGAAGCGCCCGCTCCTACCACCACGCGATCACCAACGGTAGGATGGCGCTTGCCGCACTCATTACCAGTGCCGCCAAGCGTTACTCCCTGATAAAGAAGCACATCATCGCCAATTTCCGCCGTTTCGCCAATCACAACGCCCAGTCCGTGATCGATAAACAGGCGTTTGCCAATGGTTGCTCCCGGATGAATCTCAATGCTGGTTAATAGCCGTGAAACGGTGGAAATCAACCGTGCAAGAACAAAAAACCTTTTCCCATAAACCCAATGGGCAATACGGTGAAACAGGACAGCGTGCAATCCTTGGTAGCACAGCAAAATTTCAAGGCTGCTCTTGGCGGCCGGATCTTCACGCTTAATCGTGCGAATGTGCTCGCGTAACGACATCGATTTCCTATTCTCTCCTAGTCGGATGCGCGCGCTTACGGAAGGATGCTAACTAGTAGTTGATGACGCCGACTGCACGGCTTTACTACCAGGATTCTTATACTTCTGCCTTCCATGCTCAGGTTGTTGATAGCAGCCCTGATGGGAAACGGGTTTACCTCGACAAAACCTATTTCTACCCAACCTCCGGTGGCCAGCCTCACGACACCGGCCAGTTAGGGGAACAGGCCGTGCTGGAAGTCCTTGATGAAGGGGACCGGATCGCACACCTCTTAGCCGCTCCGGTCTCAACGGGGATCGTCCGAGCGCAAATTGACTGGTCCCGCCGCTATGACCACATGCAGCAGCATACGGGACAACACCTGCTCTCAGCGGTTTTCACCGAAGCGTATCAAATGCCAACCCTGAGCTTCCACATGGGCAGTGAATTGTCCACAATTGAACTGGGAACAAAGGAGCTAAACGATGCTCAGATCGACACTGTGGAAAGCCGGGCCAACGAAATTGTGAGGGAAGCGCGCTGCGTCCGAATCCTATTTGAAGACGCCGGTAAAGCCCAGGACCTTCGCAAAGAAAGCTTACGAACGGGAACGCTGAGAATCGTCGAAATCGAAAAACTAGATCGCAGTGCTTGCGGTGGAACCCACGCCCGCTCGACTGCGGAGCTTGGGCCGATCCAAATCCGGAAGGGGGAAAAGATTCGCGGCAATGTTCGGATTGAGTTTGTCTGCGGTCTTCGCGCCCTGCGCCGCGCCAAGGCGGATTTTCGAATTCTGGTGCAACTGGCCCGGGAGAGCGCCACCGCTCCCGAAAAATTACCTGAGCACCTGGCAGTTTTAAGAGAACGCTTAGCCGAAGGGGAAAAAGAAAGAGCGAAATTAATCCTCCAAATAGCGGAGCGGGATGGAGCCAACCTGTATGGCAATACGGTGGCTTCTGATGACGGACTGCGGCGTGCCGTCCTGCGAGTGCCAGGAATGGACGCAGGAGCCCGCGCTACCGCCGGTGCTTTTGCCACTCACTGTAAAGCGGCGATTCTGATTATTGCCGAACAACCGCCCGCCATACTTTTGGCATGCTCGCCTGATTCCGGCTTACATGCCGGAGCAATGCTAAAGGACGTCTTAAGCAAAGTTGGCGGCCGGGGCGGGGGATCAGCCACTTTAGCGCAGGGCAGCTTACCCAACTCTGAAACAGCAGAGACATTAATGGGAAAGCTTGGCTTTAAAACCTTAGTGGACGTGCGCTAACCCGATGAGCAGGAAACCTCCAAGCAGCAGGGCAGCCGCTCCCATCAGTGAAAGTTGAGCCTTTCTCGGAGCTGCGGAAAACTCTTTCCAAATGAGCGCGCCCCACAATACTGCCAACAGCACCGAAACAAACGGCAGAATGCCAGTCATCGCCTGCTGCCAAGGGATTTCCGCAGCCGCTGCCTTGGCGAGAAACGCCGCCAGGATACCAATTGCCCAAAGAGCGCCTCCAGCGAGTCCAAACAGATGCTGACGAGGCCGCCCCGCGAAATAAGAGCGGACCGTCAAACGAGGGCCTTCAAGCGCGACGTTAAAGAAAAACACGCTGAACACAAGCGTGGAGATGAGGGTCCCAGCACAAAAGAAGAGCAATCCGGCATATGGCCCAAGTCCCAAGTCGCCATAGATTCCCCCTTCGGCAAGAGAGTAAATAAGGCCGAACAGAACTCCACCGATCAGGGCGACGATCAATCCCCTCATGCTTCGTACGCCTTTCACGCCTGAAGATTGATTAGCGGCCTTCTTCGTTGAGGAAGCTGCTAAATCCCGTGACCGGCAAGCACCGGCATCTAGCAATACGCCAACAGCTAAAAGCGCAAGTCCTGCCAGAAGGGTGCCTGAAGAGTAGGAACGGAAATTAAGGAGAGCTTGAACAATCAATCCCAATCCGACGGAGATCGGAAAAGCTCCCGCAATCCCCAGAAGAGATACCGCTCCCAGCAGCAATAAATTAGCAAGGCCGAAGATAAAACCCGCCGAAAACACCAAGGCTTGCGCTGTCTTGCTCGAAAGCAGAATGCGGTCATTGAACGGCAGATCCGAAGCGATGTTCCCTAAGGTAAAAGCCGCAATGGACGAGAATAATACTGTTCCCAAAGCGAAATCAAGGGAAAAAAGCTCGAAACGCCAGCGCTTGCCAGCCAGCTTGAACGTTATGACCCAAGACCCCAGGCAAATAAACGAGACGAGAAGGAGCGCGAACCATACCGTGGGCATCGATGAAAAAGTGAAGCGAACCGATGTCTATGCCTATTGCGCTGTGGAATGTGAGCTCTGCGGAGAGCTTTGCATGGATACCAGCGCCGTGGGCGCGCCGCCTTGCTCTGGAGTGAAGTAGTGCTGTGCCGAAAGATTATGGTAGACATTGCCTGCCACCCCGGAAGCAATCGGTCCGCTGATGCCGCGTCCGCCCGTCAGGAGCACTACCACCACAAGCTTGTTCTTGCCCACATCATTGAAGGACCCAAACCAGCCTAAATGAACACCGGGCTGGGCCGTATCAGTACAGGTGCCGGTCTTGCCAAGGATCGGTTCATTCGGGTCGAAGTTAGCGCGGCGCGCGGTTCCAAACTCCACGGCTCCCATCATGCCTGCCTTCAGTTGAGGAATAAAGGACCCAATCTCCAGCGTGCGCTTGATGCGAGGAACCAGCCCTTTCACCTCGTCCTGACTCTTCGGATACTGCAGGTAATACATCGTGCCGCCATTAGCGATCGTGCTGATAATGCTAGTAAGTTCCAGCGGCGTTAAACGGATGCCATCGCCAAAACTGGTCATCATACCGACGCCGGTTTCGGGCGGCTCGCTCGTTAAAAAGCCTGGTTCTTCTCCAGGAATGTCCAGACCGGCCTTCTCGCCTAAACCGTAAAGTTTTGCGTACTTGGAGACGCGTTCAAAGCCTAACTGCTGTCCCAGCTTGGCGAAGTATAGGTTATTAGAATGCGCCAGCGCCTCGGTCATATCCATGGTGTACCGGCGAGTCAGGTGCAGCGAGGAATTAATGTCGTTCACTAGGCCCTCGCTGAGCGAAGCCAATGAAACAACCACTTTCACCGTGGAGCAGGGCTGGAAAGCTCCCTTCAGCGCCAATTTCTGGTTCACCACGCTCAGAATACGGCCTGTACTCGGGTCTGCCACGACAACAGTTCCGTTATAAGGGCCAAGAGCATCAACAGCGGCCTTCCGTACTTCCAGATCTTCCCCATCAACGCTATCCCCAACCGTGGAATCCGCGTAGGTCGGTTCTGTCCAAGGATTAATAAAGACGTGGCGTCCTCGTCGCCGCCGCGAAAAGCGAACTCTTGAGACTGCTGCCTCCGTATGAATAACCCCTGCCTGAACAGTCGTTCGCGCAACCGAGCGTCTGCCCCGGCGCGACCGCACAGTTGTAGTCTCGACGGCAACAGCCGCACGTCCGTGCTTCTTATACTTATTCGCAGGGGAGGCGTACGGTTTGGCAATTTGCGGAACAGCAACGAGTCCAACTGCCAATGCGGCGATCAACAAAGCCATCCGGGACAATCGACGCAATTTCATAGCGCAACCCCACCTAACCAATATCGACGTGTTCATCAGACACTCGTACTCAAAAAGCTGCAGCCAGGAGTCAAAAGCGCAGCGCACCAGCAAACATTGCAATTTCAACTCCTTTTATCCTAAGTAGTTCATCGGAGCAGGTCAACTGCAACATTAATTTAATAATGAAAGAAATTTAATGTATATCAATAGAAGACGTTGAACTTGGCGTTCCAAGGTGAATTCACCGCCGAATTTTACGTAAGGGCGCAATACTCCCATCAAATCAACCAGATCACCCTTCGATCACTAGATTTCAATAGTTTGCCAGCTTTTACGTCGAACTCACCTTGGATTAACAGTAAGAGTCGTTTCCCGTGCCCGGCAAACAACATACTTTCGCCGCATGCAGCAGCAACTTACCCGCCTGCAGATAGCGACGCTGCGCTTCTGCCTCGCGGTCCCGTTGCACCAGAATCTGATGGTGTTCGGCGGCGCTTCTTGGTTTCTTTGGACACTGTCGAATCAATGCCACGGTTTTCTGAGCTTCGGCGAAATGTTCCTGGAGTGCGTCAAGGCAGCGACGCTGTTTCAGAGCGTGTTCTAGCCCATGGACTGGGAAGTCCGTCTTTCCAGAGCGTTTCTCCCGGAAGGATGGAGTCGGCGACATCATGAGGCTTGCTGGCGTGGCACTTCGCGCTCTCCTGATAATGCCTCCTTCCTCTTACTCTCTTTGATTGTCCAAGCAGACCTCATTCAGAAGCGGAGGTTTCCACCTTGTCTTACCGCTACCCTGGAGGTGTTTGGGTAGCGATGGCAACGAGATAGGGCGGACAGGAGCCAGGGAGCAGACGAGCAGCGTCACGAGGCCTGACACCACGAAGCTGAACAAACAGGTGCCGCCGAGTGATTGTGGGGCTTTCCCTTCCGAAGCCGCAATATCCTGAGACACTGTAAGGGTTGGCTGAACCCGAAAGAAGTTAGGAAAAAGGGTCAGTTGGTTATTCATTATTGCTTAAAACCTCCAGCTAGGGTAAACGTTAGCAGTAATTCAGCTTACGATCCAGAAATTTCTTAGTAGTACTAGTACCGGTACTTGTAAGTTTCCCATTCCAGGCCCGTATTGTTTGAATGAATGAGTCTGATAAGGAGCGCTTGGTGTACAAAATGTCAGTTCGAGGTAAGCAGGGCTCTTTGCAGGAGTGGGCGAGGTGATCTACCCTGTGATTGCCAAACCAAATCGCCGCCGTGTATGCCGTTTAAGCACGAGCGAGATGATGACGTTGGTGATAGCCTTCCCAACTTCTCACTACCGCACCTTTAAGCACTTTATGTGGTGGAAGTGTGTCGCCACGGGCGAACGGAGCTTTCGGCGCTGGTCAGTTATCAACGCCTGGTTGTGTTTGCCGACGGTGCTGGTGCCCTGGGCCGCTTATCTCCAAGCCGCTTGAGGGTGACGCACGGGATTGCTTTTATCGACAGCTTGCTTTGGCCAGTCTGCCACAATTGCCGCCTCTGCTGTTTGCAAGAGCGTCACTCCCGCGCTACCGCTCCCAACAAATTAGCCTCTAACTGCTGTAGCTCGCTTTCCTCCAACTTGCCGCCATTCCGCGTCACATAGAACACATCGATGGCCTTATGCGCCTCGGTATCGATCATCGCCACTTCCAGATTGCATCCAGCCGCGCTGATGGCCGACGCGAGATCATATAGCAACCCCGGACGATCCTCACCCACAAAATCAATCAAGGTGGCGTGATCGGAAGCCTCATTATCAAAGCGCACGGAAGGAGCAATCGTTGCATCACTCGCCAGTCGTCGTGCCGGTCGTCTGCGCTTCAGCAAGTCAATCACCTGCACAGAACCCCTCACCACGCACTCCACCGTCCATTGCAGCCGGTTGACCTCCTCCGGATTTAGTTCGAGTGTACGAAGCGGATCAGTAAAACGAATCAGATCGAGAATGCACTGCTGGGCGTTCGACGACGCCTCGCCTTTCACAATATTCATGCCGAAGCTGGCGAGCACTCCGCACAAGGAAGCAAACAGGCCCGGTCTGTCATGAGTCAGAACAGTCATCAGGTAAGCGCCAGCTTCTTGACTGATTTCAACCGCCACCCCTTCCTTCTTAGCTGTGGTAGCGAGTTGCAGATGGTGTCCGATCTGCTCCCGGCTATGCCTTCGAGCATAACGCTTGGGAAATCCATCCAGAAAGGCCGCTAGACGCTCCGAAGATGGGTCGCCGGCCACAAACAACTCGTCGTGAATGCGGTCGGAAGCCAGTTCGCGCGTTAGTTGCTCCAAGCCAAGCGCGTAAACACGCCACAGCTGCTCCAACCGCCATGGCGTCATGGCCGTCGGATTCACCGCGCCGATATCGGCATAGGTAAGAAGCGCCAGCCGCCGCAGATCTTCCTGCGTGTCGACCTGCGATGTAAGAAAACGCGCCGTGGCCGGATCTTCCAGGTCCCGCCCGTTCATAACCAACGACAGGTCAAGATGATGCTCAATCAAGAACAAAACGATTGTCTGGCTTGTTTGGGGAGTGCCCATCGCTCCCATGATCTGTCGCGCTGTGGACAATGAACCATGGATGTGATCGCCCGGTGTAATTCCTTTGCCAAGGTCGTGCAATAGCAAAGCCAATCGCAGAACTGGAAGCTCATCCTCCTCGACAGCTAATTGTCGGAATCTTTGCTCGGCCTCCTTTGTTGTCGCCAGCAGTTGATCGATAATTTGAATCGCCACAATCGTATGCTCGTCAACGGTATAGCGATGATAAAAATCCCGGACCACCAAGCTGTCAATCGATTGCCATTGAGAGATAGCCGCTGTCAGCACGCCAGTCTCCTGCATTTCGGCAAGCGCCAGAGCGGTACGCGGCTGCCCAAACAAATCGCGCCAGGCGCTCCACGAAGGCGGCTCATCTCCGAACGATTGAGCAATTCGCCGGATCTCCTGACGAATGCGCCTTTGCGTATCCCAGGACAATTGCAGCCCATGCCTTCCCGCAAAGGTAAACAGCCGCAGAACAGCATCTGCCGAGCCCAATGTGGTGCCCGGATTTCGTAAAAAGACGCGTTCCCGCGAGATGGTGAACTCCGGCGTCGATAAGCGGTTGCGCCAGTCGCGAAACTGTCTAAGCAGCGAAGTATCCTGCCCTTCGGCGTATTCCAGAGCGCGCAGGCTGCACTGATAAACCCGGCGCGCATGCTTGAAGTACGTCCGCATCCACTCTTCCGGCTGCATCGGCCTTTGGGGCAACACTCGCGCCGCTTCGTCCTGCATGTCGAAAGTCAGCAGGTTCGCATCGCGTTTGGCGCTGATGTGCAGAAAACAACGCAGCGCAAACAAGAAATCCTGTGCCGAATCCTCCAGCGGAACCGTGCCGGAACCACCCCTCTTTCCCCCTAACTCAGCCAATGACTCCTGCAAGAACTCCTGTTGCGGCAAAAGCTGTGACAACCAGCGAAGAAGGTGAATATCCCGGACCCCGCCCGGCGACTCCTTGACGTTCGGTTCCAGATGATACGGCGTGTCATTATACTTGCCGTGCCGCTGACGGGTTAATGCCACGAGATGCCGCAAAATCACGGGAGCGTGACGCCCAAAACTCTCCGGCAACTGCTGTGAAAAACGGCGGAAAAGCTCCTCATCGCCCTGCACAAACCGAAGATCCAGCAAACTGATGTGCAGCTCTATATTGTCCTCGTGTAAGCGATAACACTCGGAAAAAGTACGAACCGAGTGGCTCATGCGAAGTCCGGAATCCCAAAGAACGCGCAAAAATTCGGAAAGCGGCTCCTTGACGGCGGGTACGTCAGACTCATCTGCGGTCAAAACCAGAAGGTCGACATCCGAATAGGGAAACAACTCACGCCGGCCATATCCGCCCACTGCCGCCATTGCGTACGGCGCGTGGAATTTCGCCTGAAAGTGCTCGGCAGTCGCGCTTCTAACAATCGAGTCAACGGTTTCAGTTCGCGCCAGCAGCGACTGATGGGAATCGTACTCAGGCGCAACAAAAGGAACTGCTTGTGCCAAGCTTACAACGCGGCCTCTCCGGTATCGTCATTGCGGATACGGACGGCTTCGAGAACATCATAAATAAAGATCTTGCCGTCGCCAATCTTGCCCGTTCGGGCGGCCGCTGAAAGAGCCTGCGTCACCTCCTGGAGACGCGCATCGGTTACTACAGTCTCCACCTTGATTTTCGGGAGCAAATCCACTTGGTACTCCATGCCGCGATACACCTCCTTGTGGCCCTTTTGACGGCCATGCCCGCGCACTTCAGAAATCGTGAGGCCGTCAATCCCGATTGCCTTTAAGGCTTCTTTTACGTCGTCCAGCTTATGCGGTTGGATAATCGCTTCAATTTTTTTCATAGATTGGCTTCCCTGTGTTCCGCCGTAGTCTTACGCTTCAAGGTTATAGCCCTCTTCGCCATGCATACTGATATCCAGTCCTGCTTCCTCCTGGTCCGTGTTAATGCGTACTCCGACCAGCACATCAACGATTTTCAAGATGATCAAGGTTCCCGCAATCGCCAAAACAAATGAAATAACAACGCCGATTGCCTGGTTCACCACCTGTCCCGCATGACCATCGACCAAACCCAGGGGAAGCGCCTTGCCCGCTGTGTCTTTCAAGGCATCGTTGACGGCATTCGTCGCAAAAACGCCGGTCAGGATCGCGCCTAAACTGCCGCCCGCGCCATGCACGCCAAAGGCGTCCAGCGAATCGTCATAGCCAAACTTACTCTTCACCGTGGTCACCATATAGAAGCAGACAATGCCCGCCAGCAGACCAATCAGCAGAGCCGGGAACGGTTTTACAAAGCCCGAAGCCGGAGTAATCGCGACCAGCCCGGCCACCGCCCCGGATATGCCGCCCAGCATACTTGGTTTTCCGTGGCGCACCCACTCGGCAAACATCCAGCCCAGCGCCGCGGCCGCCGCTCCAAAGTGCGTGGCGACGAAAGCGCTCGTTGCCAGCCCCGAAGCATTCAGCGCGCTTCCCGCGTTAAACCCAAACCAGCCCACCCACAGCAGACAAGCGCCAATCACGCTCAGCACCAGATTATGCGGCTTCATGGCCTCTCGCGGGTAACCGACGCGCTTCCCCAAATAAAGAGCGCAGATCAACGCGCTGACGCCAGAAGTGATATGAACCACCGTGCCGCCAGCAAAGTCGAAACAAGGTATTTTGCCGCCAGAAAAAGCATTCAAAAATCCGCCCTTTCCCCACACCATGTGCGCCATGGGAAAGTACACAATCGTGCTCCACAAGCAGGTAAAAAGCAGCATGGCGCTGAATTTCATCCGTTCCGCGAACGCGCCGGAAATCAAAGCCGGTGTAATGACGGCAAACATGAGCTGATACACCATGTACGTCTGCTGCGGAATCGTAGCGGCGTAATCGGCATTCGGCGCGGAACCAACTCCGTTCAACAAAAAATAACTCAATCCGCCGACGAACGGATTTCCCTCCGCAAACGATAAGCTGTACCCATAGATGGCCCACAGTACTGTAACTACTGCCATCAAGGCGAAGCTGTGCATCATGGTGCCGAGCACATTCTTACTTCGGACCAAGCCGCCATAAAACAGCGCCAATCCCGGCCCTGTCATCATCAGCACCAAAGCGGCGCTCGTCAGCATCCAGGCATTGTCGCCAGCACTCTGCGCAGCCTTTGCCGCAGCCTCCACCGCGCTTAACCGCGCATCAACACTCGTCGCGGCAGCCTGGGCAAACAGCGGCGTACACGAAAGAAAGCACCACAAACCAAAGAAAGCGAATACACGAATCATAGATAAAGAAAATGCTCGGAAGCTATTGAAAAAGCGTAACAGCTTCGCCGCAAGCTCCCAAGCATCAAATTTCTATCTGGAAGATTCAAATGTTTTATGAACTCGGCGGGGAAGACGAATTCGCTATTTGTGTTCGTGAAATTACGCTAAAGCTTTAAAGCAGGCAGCCGTTCGTTGCTCAACGCTACTTCAGTCCTCGGCAGGAGCTTCGAATCCGGAATCGTGAAATGGAACGTCGATCCTGCGCCGGGCTCCGACTCCACCCAGATATGGCCTCCCGACCTTTCCATGATCCGCTTGCAAATCGCTAACCCAAGCCCCGTTCCTGGGCGTTCCTGTCCATGCAACCGGTGGAAGAGCTTAAAAATATCTTCTTTATACTCCGGCGGAATGCCAAGACCGTTATCACTGATTGTAAAGTGCCATTGGCTGGCTTCCCCTTGCGCACTAATATGAATCCGGGGCGGCGATTCACTCCTATACTTGATGGCGTTACTGATCAGGTTTGAAAAGAGCTGGCGAAGTTCAACCGTGTCGGCCATGACAGTAGGAAGCGCCGTGTGGGTCACCGTGGCCTGAGCTTCGGTAATTTGGCCCTGTAAATCCGCCAATGTGCTGCTCAACACGTCTTCGCAGGAAACCGGGCTCAGCCTGCTCTCCTGGACGCTGACTTGCGAATAGGTGAGCAGATCCTTAATGAGTTGACTCATCCGCATCGCCGCTTCCACCGGGTAACTCAGTATTTCCCGGTCATCCGCCGAAAGCCGGTCACCCAGGTGCCGTTCGAGAAGCTGAAGATGAGTGGTGATGGTGCGCAATGGCGTTTGCAGGTCATGTGATGCCGCATAGGCAAACTGCTTCAGATCTTCATTCGACCGGCGAAGCTCCTGGCTGATGCGCTCCAATTCGGCCGTGCGTTCCCTTTCGCGCGCGCGCAATCTCGTTCTTTCGAGAGCCGCGCTGATGCGTGCGCTCAAGAGCACGGGTTCAAACGGCTTAAACAGATAATCTTCCGCGCCGCGTTCCATGCAGCGGCTCACCCCATCCAGGTCATCAAGAGCCGACATCATAATGACCGGAATACCGCTCGTAGCCTCATCGGCCTTCATCACTTCCAGAAGCTCCAAGCCATCCATGACCGGCATCATCAAATCAACAAGAGCCACATCAAACTTGGATTGCCGCAGGCTCATGAGCGCTTCACTTCCTGTCTCAGCCGCCACCACGGTAAAACCAAGCCGTTGCAGCTGCCGGGCCAGAATATCGCGGTTCACTTCGTCATCATCCACGATCAGAACCGACCCCTTCAGTTCGAAGGAGCGCTGCGCGATGATGCCCGGCCTTACCTTTCCTGGCGAGAGATCATTGCCTTCCCTTTGCCCGAAGTCCAGCAGTTCAGCCGTGGCAGTGGCAATGCGCAGTAAATCAAGAATGATCCTCTCGTCGGCGGTCTCGATCAGAGGACCGATGATTCGCGCGATGTTCTGCACCTGCGGAAGCATCTCGCGCCGGAAAGTATCGATGTCCGCCAGTGTCACTCCACTGGCGCTGGAAACCAGCTTATTGTGCAATAGCGACAGTAAGCTTCGTGCCTCGCTGTCAACAAACCGGAGTTTCGACGCAAAGCGCTCAGGCAGACCGCTTTCATCTTCGAGCAGCATCTCGCTATAACCGATGATGTGGTTCAAAGGAGTGCGGAGCTGGTGCCTCAACTCCGTGATGAACTCTCGCGAAGGCCGTTGATTCGCGGAGTTTGTCATGCGCGATCTCTGCGGTTTAACAGCGCTTGTATTTTTGAGAGCAATATTTCCAGCTCCACCGGCTTGGTTTCGTACTCATCGCAACCAGCTTCCAGGGTTTTCTCTCGATCTCCGCTCATGGCATGAGCTGTCAGGGCAATAATCGGAGTTGTCATCCCATTCCGCCTGATCTGTTTTGTTGCATCCCATCCGTTTACGCCCGGAAGACTGATGTCCATCAATATGAGATCCGGTCTCTCAGACGCGGTTAGCGCAATTCCTTTCTCCCCGTCCGCCGCAGTGATGATCTCGAAGCCGCGCCGTTGCAGCCTTCGCGACAACATATCCCGGTTTAATTCATTATCCTCTACCAGCAAGATCTTTGGCATGATTCTCGGTCTACTTTTTAGGCGGGGTGAACTCCGTTCCCTCGCCGGCGAAGGGCCAATCTTTGTTCAATAAAATCTCCTTTTCCCGTTGTGACTTGGGAACTTTGTTCACTTGCAAATTCTCCAGAAAGTGTACGCCTGTTTTCCCGGCAACCGCGACATCCACATCACCATCTCCATCCAGATCCTGCACGATGAACTGTGTGCCGGCTCCGGCGGTGCCGTTCAGGCTGATCGGATACCGCGTCCACTTCCCCGACTTAGTGTCAATTTTGTAGTAATAAATAACGAGCGGATCATAAGAGCCGGGATCGTTTCCGCTATGACCACGATATCGCTTGCCCGCCAGCAGTTCCGGTTGCCCATCACCGTCGATATCGACCAGCTTCAGCACGTGAACCTGCGAGAACGATTCATCCACCGTGTGCTTGGCCCACTTCCCGCCGCCCCCTTGCTCCATCCAATAAAGTCCGTAGCTATGCCCGCGGCCGTACAAGATGTCTGTCTTGCCATCGCCGTTGACGTCATAGCCAACGATCGGAAACCCCGTTTCGCCGAGATTCCACTCGCCATGCCACTCCCATTTATCGCTGTTCGCATCAATGTTCTTGAACCAGCCAAACGGGGTTAGTAGATCCGTTTTTCCGTCGCCGTCAACGTCCGCCATGCCCACGCCGTGCCCATCCTGGTCATGCCCGCCCGCCTTATGGGCTTTCGGTTCGCTTCCGGCAAAATCCACCCAAATCATTCCGGTGCGCCCATAATGAGCCAAAGCTAAATCCGGCTTGCCATCGCCATTCAAATCCGCCAGCGTGCCGCCTTCCGTATCAATGGTGTGTGTAATCAGATGCCGTTCCCACATGACATCCGGCTTTTTCGGGTTCTCATACCACCACAGCCCGTCAGTCTGCCAACCGACTGTCACCAAATCCGGCGCGCCATCATGGTTTACATCGATGGCCCACTCGCCGCAGTCCGAAACAAACTCATTCACGGTTTGAACCGTTCGGTATTGATGGCGCTTCCACTCCCCGCCTTGCGAACCGGGGTTCTCATACCAGTAAGCTCCGCTAAGGAGATCCGGGCGGCCATCACTGTTCATATCGATCACCGCAATTCCTTCGGCATGATCCGTGCCCACACGTTGCGAGAAAAAAGTCAGCTGCGGAATATCATATGGTCCATTGCCTCGCTCGCGATTGAGCTGCGCAAGCCCTACAACGGAAAGCAGGCC
>JBJMGL010000250.1:0-1514 GCA_045807985.1 Bryobacteraceae bacterium | reverse complement strand
TGGCATCGAGCTGCTTTCCGGAAATTCTGGCGTTTGAAGTCGAGGCCGGCCGCAAGTCGCAGCCGTGGCAAGCGATGCGAGCAGGAGTCACAAAGCACTTTGCGATTGGGCGTTGTTGTTCGTTTCATCGAGCGCTTGGACACCGAGGAACATCTGGACCACCGGTGCGACGAAACGCGTTCTGGGCTCAATCGATTTCATCAAACCCTCGTCGTCAGTCTTGATTCTCACTTAATGGGATGGTCCGCCGCTCTTACTCCCCAGCAGTTGGGATATAAGAAGAGGACAAAGGAGACCTTTTCATGGAACTACATACCATCGGTATTGATCTGGGCAAAACCATCTTTCACTTAGTCGGCCTGAACTCACGCGGGGAAGTGGTCGTGCGTAAGAAGTTCTCCCGTTTGCAGTTGCTCCGCTTTACCGCCAACCGGCCGGTTTGCTTGATCGGAATGGAAGCCTGCGGAGGCTCGCACTTTCTGGGCCGGGCTCTTCGTGAGCAGGGGCATGACGTGCGTCTCATGCCCGCCCAATATGTCAAGCCGTATGTCAAAACGAATAAAAATGATTTCATCGATGCGGAAGCCATTGCGGAGGCCGTGGGGCGGCCCACGATGCGCTTTGTCCCGATCAAGACGGATGATCAGTTGGATCTGCAGTCCTTACATCGTGTGCGCGAACGCTGGGTGATCCGGCAGACCGCCGTGATCAACCAGATTCGTGGCTTATTGCTGGAGCGTGGCATCACTCTGCCCAAAGGGAGATGTCATCTGGAAGCGGCGCTGCCGGCGATTTTGGAAGATGCTGAGGGGAAGCTTTCGGGGCTGTTACGATTGCTCCTGGTGCAGTTGAAACTGGAACTCGACCAATTAGCCGTGCACTTAGAGCAAGCCGATGTGCTGATTCAGAAGGCTGCCCAGGATAACGAAGCCTGCCAACGTCTGGACGCCATTCCCGGCATTGGGCCAATCACGGCGACGGCTTTGCTGTCCGCCATTGGAAACGGAGCCGCCTTTCAGAAAGGCCGGGATTTTGCGGCCTGGGTGGGCCTCGTGCCGCGAGAACATTCCACGGGCGGCAAGCAGAAGTTGCTGGGCATCGGGAAACGAGGGAATGTTTATCTGCGAAAATTATTCATCCAAGGAGCGCGGGCGGTTTTGCAATTCAAAGATAAACAATCGCCTGGTCTGCGGAACTGGCTGGCACAGCTCACCGCACGCACTCACTACAATGTAGCGGCGGTAGCATTGGCTAATAAGCTGGCGCGGATCGCTTGGGCTGTGCTGGCCACTGGGGAGGTGTATCGGGCTCCGGTACTGCCGAGTGCTTCCGCTTAACAGCCCTCTCGTCACGATCCAAATCACAGTTTTGTTTCCTGCCAGGTCTGCTGGCGAACTCTGAGAGAACACAACGGTCTCCCCGAGCGCTGTCGAAACCCGGACTCGGAAACAGTCTGTGAAGGCTGCTCAGTTAAATGGGAAGACGGCGCAGCGCATTCCCTCCCGGCCCGGAGT
>JBJMGL010000249.1:0-3281 GCA_045807985.1 Bryobacteraceae bacterium | reverse complement strand
GTCGCGATCACGCTTTGACAAATCCTCCAAAGCGCTTCGCATCAACTCGGCTTTTTGGCGAATGATGGCTTCCTGTTCCGGGTTTTGTTTCCGGTCCACAACCGTCACGCCGCTTTCCAGGTCTGTTTGTTCCCGGCGCGTATGGACAACGTTTTCGATGTAGGCCGCGACTTGCCTGCGCACGATGGTGCGCACGAAGCCCATTAAACGCTCCGGTTCTCTCAGATCGCCGCGTTTAATGGCATTCACGACGATCAAAAAAGTGTCATGAACTTTGTCTTCCAACTCCTGGGGGCCAAGCTGGCGACAAAGATAATAACGGATTCCACGGCTGAAGAGCTTATAAAGTTGCTCCATTCCGGCGTCTTCACCCGCTTTGATTTGGCTCACCAGTGTTCCCCACTCCGCAGGCGACAGAGTGGTTCGCGCGTTTGGTTCCCGAGTGCTTGCCGTTGTTTGGGGCGCAGGTCCGGATGGCATCGGGTTAGTAGTCGTTTGACTGGCCGTCATAAAAGTAAATCATTCCTTGGAAATAATCGAGTAGGCTGCCCAAAAGGAGGCATCACTGCGGTAACCACTGCTCGCTTGCATATCGGACTGAGTTTGTTGCAGGGCAACCGCCGCCCTCTGGGCAATAGGGCCGGATGTTTTTTGAAGATGGCTGTAAAACCTTGAAAAGAATTGGCCGGAATCATCGGGCGTAGGCCATGCGCTCACAATCACGGCAGAGGCTCCGGCCAGCAGCCAGGCCCGGCTTAAGCCCACAAGACCCGCGCCAGGAACCACTTCGCCCTGCTGCGACGCGCAGCCGCTCAAGACGACCAGACTTCCCGGTGTACGATACGTTGCAACCGATTCTGCTGTAAGGAGTTCCGGGACGTTTTTGGGAGTTAAGCTAAGAGCCAGGGCCGCCTCTCCAGGGCGATCCTTGGGACTCACGACGTGAACCGCAAAGTGCAGGATCTGGGGGGGAGTCGCCAAGACTTGACGAAGCTCCGTTCCGGAGGCATTGGGGCCAGTTAACATTTCAGCCTGAGGCAGGCCGCTGGCCTTGGCTGCCGCTCGTATTTCACGTTCGCTTCCGACCAGCCTCGCGAGGGTTGTTAGGGAATCGGTTTGCTTAGGGGTTGCCTTTGCCGGAGGGTGCTCTCTGCGGGCATCAGCGCGGTTATAAATGGGATCTCCCACTCCAATAAAGCGGTCAATTGCCCTGGGCGCTTTAGGGGCGCAAACCAGCAGGGCGCTGGGAAGAAAACGCAAGGCGTGAACGGCGCTTAACGGTTTCACGGTGCCGTTTTCGGAGCGCATCGGAAGCGCGGAAAAGGGAACCTTGTCAAGCAGCTTTCCATCGACCGTCAGAAGCCAGTTCGGCTTGTGTGCAATAGCGGGAGCAACTTTGCTGAACAAGGAGCGGCTGAATGCCTGACCAAGGGAGTCGCGGTTCGCCCACTTCTCAGAGATGGCCCTTGAGAAGTCGTTCGCTTCCTTTTCAATGATTTCTTGATTCGGCAACTCGTACGCTCTTAATTCGCTGTTCGTAATCGTCCATAGAAAGGATTTGCGGCTGCCCAGGCTGAAACTGAGCAACGCTTCGCTTCCCGCTAATTTGGACTGGACACCCTTAAGTGAATTCTGGTAACGATTGATCTCAGAACCTTGCAGAAAATTTTGTCTCAAACCGATCCTGTTTTCAAAATCGCTTAATTCGGCGCGAATTTGAGCCAGCTTTCTTTGATTTTCGCGGCTCTTGGCGGGATTGCTCGCCAGCGTGACGTCTGCCTGCGCCGCTTGAAGTCTTTGGAGCAGTTCGTAGTACTCGGGCGAGAGGAGGAATTTGCGGCTGTAGGAGTGCGTCAACTGCTCACGCAAACTAGCGGCGCGGTTGCGGGCGAGCACCTCGAATGCGTCGGCCGCAAGTGCTTGATTATTGCGTTGAATCGCCAGTTCGGCAGCCAATTCCGCGTAGTCGTGGTAAACGTCGTGCAATACCGCCACGGTGCGTATGTTGGTCGCATCGCCCGGCAGTGCGCTCTGCCGCCAGGTATCCGCAGCGTTAACGGCACGCCGCAATTCGGCCAGAGCTTTGTCTTTTTGGCCCAGGCCAAGCAGGATTTGACCTCGAATGTGAAGCGGATAGTATTGAGGATCAGTTTTTAATTCCTTGCTGCCCGAGGTCAGAGCTGAATTGATGTGCTGTAAGGCTGAAGAAAGGAAAGGCTGTCCTTTTTGCAGTTCAAGTTCGGCTAGGTGCTCTTCTGAAATCGCAAGGCTGTCTTTATCTCCCTGCTTCTTTCTGATCTCATAAGCGCGCCTGAGCGCAGATTCCGCCCTGGGGAGATCACGGACGATCACGAGCCAGATGCCAAGACTATCAGAAGCGGTAGCTTCATCTTCGGGCAGGTTGTTTTTCTGAGAGATTTGAATCGCTTGCGCAAACGCTGCTACCCCCTCAGGGACTACCTGGGGGCGCTTGCCATCAGCAAGATAATTCAGGCCAAACTGAATCTCGCCTTTGTTGATTAAGGCTCTTGCAAAGTAATCTTTCTGCGATGATTTTCTGAGAAACTCAATCGCTTCGTTCGTGGCCTGTTCCGCGGCTTGGAAGTTCCCAAGTTGAGAGTATATTAATGACCGATTGTTAGCCAGCCCACCAAGGACTGTATTATTTCCTGTGCGCAAGGCAAGTGGATATGCCTTGTCCACCGTGTTCAAGGCTGCTGCATACCGGAATAAACGGATTTCACAACCGCTTTCAGCCAGCATTGCTTGCGCCTGCTGATCGGAATTTCCAGTAAAATGGGCTATCTCGGCAGCGCTACGAAAGCTATTAACTGCATTGGAATATTGCCCGGCTTTACGCAATTCTCTGCCTTGAACCATAATCCGGTTAAAACGGTCCGTATCCGGAGAGAGTTGCTGGGCTTGACCTGCCGCAAGCAGACCGGCATGCACATAACAGAGCACTTCCAGCGCCTTAAGAAACAGCCGTGTTCTTGACGACTGCCTCTTATCATTGGGTGATAAAAACAGATTTATCCGAAAGAATACGAATGAGAGGACAATACTCTATTATTATCAGGAATAAAAAAGCTTCTGCCTTCAGAAGGCTGAGTTAAAAACTTAAAAGCGACTGAAGAACAGCGACGATAGCGTCGATAATAACGGGATGATGCATTGTATTAGGCCCTTTTGAAACGGAATTTAGAACCCGCAGAGAACCTGCAGAACGGTTACGATGGCGTCAATAATTACTGGGTGATGCATGGCTGATCTCCTTTACG
>JBJMGL010000248.1:0-6315 GCA_045807985.1 Bryobacteraceae bacterium | reverse complement strand
TGAATACTAAGAATCATCGGATATTTGCGGCCCGGTTGCCATCCTTGCGGCTTCACCAGGAATCCGTCAATCAGCCATCCATCAGTGCTCTTATACGGGACGCGCAACACAGGTTGCGGATCGAGTTCCCGCCATAGCTCCGCGTTGGCATGCGTGAGTTGCCGTTCCTCCTTCCCGTCCAAACTGGAGACGTATAACTCATCCGGATGTTCGAAGTCATTCGACAGGTAAACCATCTTATTTGCCGGCGCGCTGAACGAGAAGGCATGGACAGCCCGTTCACCCGAAGTGGCCTGCAATAACTTACGTTGGTGCAAATCCGCGCGAAAAATATGTGTCTGCCCCTTGATTCCTGCTGAAAACAGCACGTCATGGTCGGTCGTGCCCCAACGCATCTCGCCCGGAATCGTATCGAAGTTATCGATAGCTAACGTGGAGGGCTCTGTTCCAGCCGAGCTGGCAATATACAGCTTTGGAAATTGCCGCCGTTTTGTTTCACCGGTGAAGACAATCTGCTTGCCGTCCGGAGCCCAGCGTGGCGAGGCATCTTGAAATAAATGATCAGAAATTTTCGTGAGTGAGCCGCCCTCCGCCGGGATGACCCACACATCCGTATTGTGGTCTCCATCGTACTCTTTTCCAGTACGGTTGGACACAAAAGCAATGCGCGTTCCATCAGGCGACCATTGCGGATCTGTGTCGTTCCAGTTATCGCCTTCCGTAATCTGTTTGGCTGCTCCTGATGGAACGTGTACGATCCACAGGTGACTTCGCTTATCGTCAAACCAGCCAGTATCGTTGAACTTGTAAGAGATATGCGTATAGTGTCGAACGTCGCTCTTGCGGTCCGCAGGCGCTACAGCATCGCTAGGGCCGGAGCTTCCCACACAAACCAGCTTCGTATCATCCGGCGACCACTGGAAGACGCTCACGCCATTCTTGAGACTTGTTAAAGGCAGAGCTTCGCCACCGCTCATGGAAAGAAGAAAGACTTGTGGCCGGGGTGGCTCGGTTCCTCCATCCACGTTGCGGCTCGATAAAAACGCAAGCGTCTTTCCGTTATGGCTCCATTGCGGAGAGCTGGAGCTAAACCCTTCGGCGCTCAATCTTCGTGGCGTGCCGGAACCATCGGTAGCGATTTCCCAGATCGATGAATTCCGCCGGTTCTTCTTTAAGTCGATAGTGGTGAGCACGTAAACAACTTGCTGGCCGTCCGGCGAGATCTGCGGATCGCTCAAGAACTTAAAAGCAAAATAATCCTCAGCCGTTATACCCCGCTTCGTATCTGCTGCTTTTACACCATTGAAATGGACAAGCAGACAAAGAATAGGCAGAAAGGTTTTAGAAACACAGCGCATTTCCGCACAGTGTAGCAATACTTCGGAAAGATGAGGCATGGAAAAAGCTACTACTGCTTCAGCTTTTTCTTCAGTTTCAGATTAAGGGTCACAATCCTGTGGCTGTCAAAAACGCTTACTGTCTTGACAGGGCTGGTCAGTCCATTGGACTGAGCACGAAGTTCATAGTTGATATCTGAACTCAGGCCGTAAAAATGATACTTTCCATCATTTTGAGCCAGATAAGAACGCACCTGCAATGTTTTAGTGTCTTTCAGCAAAACAACCGCATTCGGAACAGCCGAGCCATGGGCGTCTAAAACAGTTCCTTCAATGGATCGAGTGATAGGAGTCCCAGCCGGGCCAGCAACGGGAGCCTGCACTTGACCTTGGCCAAAAACCGCTACAGGGATAACACCGGCAAGCACAAGGACAACGAAACCCTTCACGAACGGCGGACCTTATTGGACAGTTTGGCAATTAGTGCCAATCCTCATCCTCCTTTTCGTCCTCTTCTTCATCTTCGTCATCGTCATCGTCGTAATCAAAGTCATCGTCGTCTTTATCGTCCTTATCCTCTGTTTCCAACTCGACCGGATTCAGGCTGGCAACAGTCAACGAAGCTCCACATTCGTCGCAAGACAGGACATCACCTTCGTCCAGATCTTCTTCTTCAACATCAATGGAAGCGTCACACTTGGGGCAACTAACCATAACTTTCCTTTTCCTGGCTTAACGCAGATAAAATGTTTACGCTCGAATGGATTACTTGTTCTTCGAAACTGTTACAGCATTCAATTTCTGATCGTAAGCGACCAGTTCCTCCCGCGACACGGTAACCAGTGTTTTTTCCATGTCCTCCGAGGTCTCGATCATGTGCTTTAAATGCTCCGCTGCCAGACGCATGCAGTAAGGATCTGTTAGCCAGCGGCCATTTTGCGTCATTTGCAGCAGGACAGGATGCGACAGCGCAATCACCTTTTCTTCGGTTTCGCCGCCATCGGGAGTTACGAAAAACTTAACATCCACCGTATCGGCATGGCGTATCGAAATACCCGTCTGCAGCCAGCGAAACTGCACTTTCCACATGCGTCCAAACGGGTCTGGACCTGCCTCGAATAGACGGGCCTGCTCACTCATGACCCGATGCTAACATGCACGCCAGTATCCAGCTAAATAGCCGTTGAACGCCCGCCGATCAGGGAAAGAAGCTCGTTGCGGGTTTCTTTGTTATTTCGGAAAGCGCCCAGCATAGCGCTCGTAATAGCACCAGAGTGCTGTTTCTCCACTCCGCGCATCATCATGCAGAAATGCCGCGCCTCGCAGATCACGGCAACCCCGCGCGGTTGTAATAAATCCTGGAGCGTTTCCGCCACTTGCTGCGTCAATCTTTCCTGAATTTGAAAGCGGCGCGCAAATACATCCACAATACGGGGGATCTTGCTGAGGCCGATCACTTTTGAATCCGGCAGATACGCCACATGCATTTTGCCGAAAAACGGCAGGAGATGGTGCTCGCACATGCTGAAAAACTCAATATCGCGAACAATCACCACCTCGTCGTACTTCACGTCGAAGAGCGCGTTATTGACAATCTGCTGAACATCGGCGGAATAGCCGCTGGTAAGATAGCGCAGCGCCTTTTCAGTCCGCAGCGGCGTATTCAATAATCCGGAACGCTCCGGGTCCTCGCCCACTGCGCGAATCACCTCGCGCATGTGGTCCGCAATCGATATATCCGGGAGTTTCGACTGAAACTCAACCACTTTGCCGCGCTTTTTCAATAGATTGGTCTGCTTCGCAGCCGATAATTTAGATCTAGCCATGAACTCCTACTACCTCGGGTTCCCGGCTCTCCTCCGACTCTCCCTGAGCCGATGGGATCAGAACCTCGAACCCATTTCGATCTGTTTCCTGAATATGAATGCGGCTTAAACGAGCCGGGCTGGAGACATAAGCGCTCCACTGCTCCCGAAGCAAATCTGCAATGACGAGCGCAATATTTTCCGTGGTCGGAACAGAGTTTTCAAATTGCTGTACATCGAGATTGATATTCCGGTGTTCAAAAACATTCAGGATCTGCTCACGCACCAAACGATCCAGTTCATGGCGCGTCACAACCTGCCCTGTCACCGGATCCACAGTGCCCTGCGCCGTTACGTCCAGCACGTAATCATGCCCATGCCCATAAGGGTTATTGCATTTGCCGTAGAGCTGTTCATTTTCCGCCTCGCTTAAATCACGCAGATGAAGCCGGTGGGAAGCTGAAAAGTGATATCGCCGCGTGACGGATGTCATAAGCTGCCGCTCCCGCGTGTCACATCCACATATAAATCTGCGGTTTCAAACAGCCTGACTTTTGCCAGCTTGGTGCCTGGCCGCCCAATGCGAGGGTCCAGCCGCCGCCAGATCTCTGCCGCTACGTTCTCCGCTGTGGGAATCACGCGATCAAAAGGCGG
This sequence comes from Bryobacteraceae bacterium, assembly GCA_045807985.1. GTDB lineage: Bacteria > Acidobacteriota > Terriglobia > Bryobacterales > Bryobacteraceae > Bog-105. The sequence continues at coordinate 2,519 of JBJMGL010000248.1, read as the reverse complement.
AACTTCGTAGTTTAAGAAGCGGTGATCCATGGGTGCCACCACTTCTTCCTCCAAAATCTGCTTCAAGTCCTTCAAATCCATCACCATTCCGGTGCGTGGATCAGGATCGCCCTCAACCGTAACTTCTACAATATAGTTATGACCGTGCCCGTTCGGATTAGCTCCTGGTCCGAATAGCTTTTGGTTTTCCGCGTCGTTAAGAGACGGTACGCGGCAAATGTGGGAAGCCGAGAATTCTGCCTTTCGCGTGATAAACATCGCCAGTGATTGGATGTTGGAGGCAGCCCATTGGATACTGTGAAATGTCGAGCAGCATAGCCATAAAAACAACCGAAAACCCGGTAAAGACAGTGAAGCTTAACTTCGCGCTCCGCGCAGCGCTGGTTCTCCTCACCTTCTCCTTCATTGGAGTCGTCGCTTACAGCTTGCGGGACACTTCCGCCAAGGAAGGCGGCCCCGCTCCGGAGTTCACTATTCAAGCGGATTCCGGCGCTCAGGTAACCCCGACCTCATTCAACGGCAAAGTACTGGTGCTCAATTTCTGGGCCACCTGGTGCGCTCCTTGCATTCAGGAAATTCCGTCGTTGAATCAGTTCCAAAAGAAGTTTGCCGACTCCGGCGTGAAGGTCCTGGCTATTAGCGTCGACAAGAACGAAGGAAAGTACAAAAACTTCCTGGACCATGTTCATATCTCCTTCGATACGGCTCGCGACCCCAACATGGACATCAGCACCAAATACGGTACCTTTCAATATCCGGAAACGTACATTATCAAGAATGGCCGGATCATGCGTAAGTTCCCGAATGCCGCGAATTGGCTCAGCGACGACATTACGCAGTACGTGCAAAGCCTCCTATAAAAAGAAAGGATAATCAGGTTATGGCAACCGCGGTTAAAACACGATCTCCTATTCTATGGAGCGGTGCCGGGTCATGATTATTGAGCCCGGAGAGGGCGAAGCCCCGGAGTTGGTTTTCCGAAGAGCCTGCCGTGACTTCGAAAACAAAAAGATCGAGCAGGACGGGGAAGGAAGGGTTTACATCTTACCGCCAGCGGGAGGCGAAAACATTGAACTCTCAATGCAGCTTCAACTGTGGGCGAAGCGGGATAGACGGGGCAAAGCGTTTGATTCGAGCGCGGAGTTTGTCTTTCCGAGCGGCGTTTCGAGTAGGAGAAGAACAGGCATATGGCGATAAACGGTGAAGTGGTTACAGCGGTAAAGGCGCTGCTCGGTGAAAACGCCGTTTTCTCGCATTCTTTTGAACTAAAGCTTTATGAATACGACGGCGGCGTGGACAAGGCTCTGCCGGATATAGTTGTTTTTCCGCGTTCCACCCAAGATGTCGTGGCGCTTGTCAAAATCGCCGCGCAATATGGATTGCCCATTGTGGGAAGAGGAGCTGGTACGGGTCTCAGCGGCGGCTCCATTCCACGCGCGGGCGGCATGGTGATTTCTTTCACGCGCATGAATCGCATTCTCGAAATCGATTTGGATAATGAGCGCGCCGTGGTGCAACCCGGCGTTGTTAACCTAGATGTCACGCTCGCTGTCGCGCCCTTTGGATATTTCTTTGCTCCAGACCCATCCAGTCAGCGCGCTTGCACCATTGGCGGAAACGTAGCGGAAAACGCCGGTGGTCCGCACACCCTGGCCTACGGGGTAACAACCAATCACGTCACCAGCCTGGAAGCCGTATTGCCGGACGGAATGGTCATTGAGGTCGGCGGCCCGGGAGGTGACACGCCAGGCTACGATCTTGTCGGACTGCTTACCGGTTCAGAAGGCACCATGGCGCTCGTGACGAAGATCGGCGTTCGGCTCATGAGACAGCCCGAAAGCGTAAAAACGCTGTTGGCCATTTACAACTCGGTAGAGCAAGCCGGAAACACTGTGGGTGCATTAACAGCACGCGGGATCACCCCGGTAGCGATTGAAATGCTGGATGGCCCGATGTTGCGCATGGTGGAAGCGGCCACGCACGCGGGTTATCCCCTGGACGCAGCAGCAGTTCTTCTTATCGAAGTAGAAGGGCTTATCGAGGCAGTCGAGGAAGATGCGGAAGTCATTGCGCAAGTCTGCAAGGAATCCGGTGCACGGGAGGTGCGGGTCGCACAATCGGCCGAAGAGCGCGACCTGCTTTGGAAAGGCAGAAAGAACGCTTTTGGCGCAATTGGCCGTGTGAGCCCGACTTATTACGTGCAAGACGGCGTGGTGCCTCGAACGAAAATTGCCGAGACTTTGTGCGCTATTGGGGAAATCGGAAAGAAATACGGCATCTCGATCAGTAACGTTTTTCACGCCGGTGATGGCAACATGCATCCGATTCTGCCCTTCAATCCACGCGTTCCCGGAGAGTTGGAACGTGCACAGATCGCCGGAGAAGAAATCCTGAAGTTCTGCATCTCGGTCGGCGGCTCCATCACCGGCGAGCACGGAGTAGGCATGGAAAAAGCAGAGCTGATGGCGCACCAATTTTCAGAAGACACACTGAATCTGATTAAGAAGTTCAAGAACATA
>JBJMGL010000247.1:0-4767 GCA_045807985.1 Bryobacteraceae bacterium | reverse complement strand
TTCTGACGCAGCTCCTTTGAAAGAGAGCTACGCAGCTCCTCAGCCTTCACATTAAGAAGTTCGGAGAGCTCTGAATGAAGTTTTTGAATATCGGCCATGGCTCAGGCGTGAGACCTTCCAGTGTACGTTGGAAGTGATTTATAAAGGTATTTAGATTCTGTGAAATAGCCACTTTGGTAACCACCCCACGGTACCTTAGAAAGACCGACTTGCATCCTATTTACTGGCTTTTATATCGCCCACAGTTGAGGCATTTTCAAGGGTGAGATCGGTACAAAACGTACCCACGCTTTATCAAAATTGGAACAGATCACGAAAGCTGATTTTGCCAAAGAACCCACCACTCCCAAGGATGGAGCGCGATCTAAGATTGAAGGAATAGCCGCCGGTAAAACTCACGCTGCTAAGGAGACTGAATCGAATTCCCGGCCCAAGCCCAAAAAGGGTCCCAATCTTGCCTGGGGACACAGGAGACAAATGCGTGAAATCAATAGCAATAACGGGACTCAATGAGGCGGTATTGATGTCGTGCACCAGGAGATTGAAAACCGGTTGCACACTTTGAAGATCTCGCGTCGCCTTTGCAGTCGCACTGGCTTCATCAATTAGATCAACCTGGCCCTTAATCCTTGTTCTTATGCTCTCGATTGATTGCGTGCTGGCGGTGACCGAACCATTAGCCAGCTCAGCATTGAGGATATCGTTGCAGCTCGACAGAAGATCGGAGACACTGCCATCAGCATCTGCAAGATCTGATACAAAGCCCAAAGAATCCGCCGAAGTAGAGCTCAGGGCGCCCTCCACTCTTCTGTGTACAGTGCCGATTTGATCCAGGCAGTCCTGGAAATCTTCAGTCTGGGAACCTGCTATGGATGGCCGCAATGTCTCAAGTAAATCTTTAAGTTTTTGCGCCTCACCATCGAGCGAGATTACCATCGCTTTAGCGGCTACAAAGTGCGGGTCTTTGCTTTTGTAATCGTTGGCAAGCACACCCTTGGCAGAGTCAAAAGCAAATGCAACTGCATTAAGAAAGTCCGGATCACTGCCCAGAGCTTTTGGGACAAGTGGATAACGCAGTATAGAGACACCGATTGTTGCCGAAACTGAAGCGAAGCTCTCTGCGCCTGCTCCGCTAGCCAGGTGCGCGCTTTTCCCGGAGGAAACGCTTCTCATTACCGGATTCTCAACAATGTTCCAAGTCTGGCTGGGCACAAAGTTCTCTGAAGTTGAATTCAACAGGAATCTTGCGCTAAATGGCACACTTTCAAATGACGTGAGTTTGCCGAGACCAAAAGTAAGGTCAGTCTCCAGGCTCCTGTGGTCTGCAAGCGGCAACCATGACTGATAGTTCAGGTTCAACACATTCTTGGAAAACCATGAATGCGCCTCTGAAAAGTTCTTTGAGAGCTGCAGGCCATAGGACACTTCGAACGCCTGTTTTTCGGTTCGATAGTTCACCCCAGTTACCGCACGGAATCCGGCGAAGTCAGTGGTAGGCACAACCGCTTGCGGCCCGCGAAAATCATTCGTGAAATAAGAGCCACCTTCGAAGGCGCCGCCAAGGCGAAAATCCAAACGTTTACTTTGGGGGAAATCCCGCTGGTAGAAGATGTGTCCTGAACGCACTCCGCTTTGTCCGCTCATGGTTGGCAAATCGGAGAAGGTGTAGCCGGCCAGCCACTCCGAATAGTGATTTGATTCGCAATTTCCGGTGGCTTCTACAGCTGTTTTATGCGCCACAGATGAGGCTGCTCCAGACACCCGAAGGGTTGCCGGCTGCAAAAAATGGGAGCACCCTACATTTCGCGTCATCGCGGCGCTCCCGCCTAATAGCAACCGCCTGCTTTCATCGTAGGAGATTGCAGGCAGGATCTTGAAGCCCTGGTCATTGCCTGGGGCGGCGCCAGCCGGAGTAAGGAAAATAGCGGAAACGACTTCTCCGAAGCGCGCGCTTGAGGTCGGTAAAAGCGCCGCAAAGATCTTATATCTCAAGTCCAATTGGCCATCCGCGCACTGCTCAATTGAGATCGGAATCACCCTGACTTTGATTGAGCCGGGGATAAACGGCAAAGAATCCAGAGCACTTTCCAGCCGCTTGGCGCCCCAATCTGCGGAACTGCGGCTGAACGGCTTGCCTACGAGTTGGCGTTGCAATGCGGCTTCTTGTCCATCGATCAGAGAATTCATAACCGCAACCAGCCTGAAGGGTTGGTCAATCACAACTTTTCTGACGATAAAAGAGCCTTCATAGGTGGTGATAGGATTTGGGCAACTACTTATCACTGCCGCAGCCGGTAAAGGCAAAAGTAGAACGGCCAATGCGATGGCTTTCATTTGTTCTACTTATTTCGTCAGCGTTTTCTGTATCGTGTTCTGGGCTTGACTGTCTGGAATTGCTCCTGCGGCGGCATCCTTGGCATCCTGCGCGGCCGGTCCAAGCGCATGCGCGCTTTGCTTTTGGGTAAGACCGGATTTTGCCACCTGTTCTGCTTTGCTTCGCAGTGAAGTCTTGACCTCAACGTCGAGATTTATGACTTGCGCAAAATCATCCGCCTTCTTATCTCGTTCAAAGAGCTGAAAATGAATCGTCCACGTCGCCTGATTATTGCCATCATCCGAATCCTTCTCTAAACCGAAGATAACTTTTCTCAAACCATCTTTGGAATCGAGTTCGAACTGAACGTGAACGGAAATCACTTTTCCCTGTGTTGGCACGTCCTTCTCCTTAGCACATCAATCGATGGACGGGTTCCAGCTTTCCTCGACGTAAGGTTTTCACTGTAACGCGCAGCACGAGACTAGCATGTCTTATCTGGATGTCAAATTGTTGACGATCACAAAGACTTAAAAAGTGTTTCTTGTGTCCCACTTTGGGAAATGTGCACAAGCAGCCGTCTTGCGAAATCGGCAATAAGAACTTCCACTTGTCCAATCCGGTCACAATCCCAAGATTATGCCCGGAAGTAATAATGAAATGTCACCGTTCTCATTATTCAACGAGGATTGTTCCCTGCATATTGTCATGCCCGGGGCCACAGACAATATCGCATTCCACGTTGAATTTACCCTTCTGCTGAGGGGTGATCTGAACAGTAGCCGGTTTACCTGGCTGGATTGGCTCGTCAATATTCCATGCCTGCACATTAAATCCATGCTGTACATCGGCCGTGGATACCTCCAGGGTGGTTGGCTGGCCTTGTTTGAGCCGGATGGGATTCGGTTCAATGACGTATTTCTTCATGGTCACCTTGATTGTGACGGGTTGAACGGGTTCGGCTTTACGCGGTTGGCATCCGGCGGCGAAACCAAGTATAAAAAGCACCAAAAAACATGTAAAAACAAGGCGCATTAAGATATTGCCTCCAAATAAGAGAGTTCTTAATCTGTAAACTTAATTGCCGCTAAGCTCGTATTTCCTTTAAGATAGCAAATCAACTTTTAGAGCAAAAATCCTGCATCTGATGCGTATGGAAACCATCCAATCAAAGGCGGCAGAAACTGCTGTTTCGGACGAACTAGCGCTGGTCCAGGCTGCGAAACAGGGCGATGTAAGCGCCTTTGAGCAGCTGGTCAAGCGGTATGACCGTAACGTCTTCCGGATCGCGCAGCATATTACGCAAAACCGTGAGGATGCAGAAGACGTAGTTCAGGATGCGTTCCTGAAGGCTTATGAGAACCTAGAGCAATTCCAAGGAAACTCTAAGTTCTACACCTGGCTGGTACGCATCGCGGTCAACGAATCGTTGATGAAGCTGCGTCGCCGCAAGACCAGTAAAACGGTTTCAATGGACGAAGATGTTGAAACGGAAGAGGGTTCCATGCCCCGCGAATTTGCGGATTGGTCCCCAAATCCAGAACAACAGTACGGCCAATCTGAACTGAGTGACATATTGCGCAAAACGATACAAGGTTTGCCAACTAGTTTTCGGACGGTTTTTGTATTACGCGACGTGGAGGGATTGTCCACGGAAGAAACAGCCGAGATGCTCCATTTAAGCGTCCCGGCAGTGAAATCGCGGCTGCTACGGGCGCGCTTGCAACTCCGCGAACGGCTGAATAGGTACTTTAAGAAAAATCAAAACGGAGACGGAAACAACCAGTGAAGTGCACTGAGTTTCTGAAAGAACTAACAGACTATCTGGACGGCACCATCGATGCTCCCACTCGCGTCGAATTAGAAGAACATCTTCAGTGGTGCCATAACTGCTATGTGGTATGCAACACCACAAAGATGACCATCGAGATTTATCGCAACAACGAAGTTTACGACCTTCCAGATCCTCTTCGCAGCAAACTCCAGGACGCCATCATTTCCAAATGCAAAACCAAAAAACACAAGCCTGAAGCGTAGCACCTTTGGTGGCCCTGAATTTTGCGGCTTAAGGGCATATTGCAGGGTAAAATATGCCTGCGCCAGAATTTAGGAGCTTTCTTAAAGGTGCTTACTAAAGCGCAAGTTTTTGCGATCATATTAGTTGTTTGTGGCGGATTGGTCCTGCTCGGCTGGCAATTTTATATCCCTGTATTAAAGGGAGACTTTGCTCAGTCATCAATTATTCCTAATACCGCTCTTCTATTCATCCTTTCTGGCCTGGCGCTATTTACCTCCGGTTCGAAGGTCCGCTTTGGCCGTTATGTAAATTATTTTTGTGCGGCATTCGTTGTTGTATTTGCTGTTTTGACTCTAGGCGAGTACGCCCTCCACCGCAGCTTTGGAATCGACAGCCTGTTCTTTGCTCATCGGCTCAATGAATGGCGTGCTGCCCC
>JBJMGL010000246.1:0-3084 GCA_045807985.1 Bryobacteraceae bacterium | reverse complement strand
TTCCAGTTGTCTTTGTGGTTATCGCGCCTAACTGCGAGGTCAGAGTGACTGCGGCATTCGGGACAGCCGCGCTACTCTGGTCAGTAATAACTCCAGTGACTGCGCCGGATTGGTTCGTGGTCTGCCCCCATGCAGCCGACATCGCCAATAGGAAAGCAATGAAATAGGAGATCGTCTTAGCACTTGAAATCAAAACCCTTACCCCAAAGGGCCATGCTGCACGCTAATGGCCAACACTCGCCAAAAACTAACCTCTTAATTTCCTGGTAATGGGGTGCTAACTAAGCCAAGAGAAATCCTAGTTTTGGTATTGGGAAGCTACTGGGTTCAGGAAATAGAAACTGTAGATTCAGAGTCTTGAAGCGCCTGAACGACTAATCACCTATCGAAGATCCTGCGGCTGTCAGCGCCGACCAAAGCTTACGTCTTGCTCTCATATATTTGTCGTAAGCGCGCGTCTCTTTCCGAAAGTGCTCTAACAAAGTTAAGCGTTGAGTCGGCGATAGCGAATCGAATGCTGAATCTTTCAATAGTTCGTGAGTTCTATTAATGGTGCGAGTATATTGTGTGAGGGTGGTAGCACTGCTCGTTTGAAGCTCTCTTAGCATTTCATTACATCCTTACTCTCTGCTACAAATCGAAACTTCAGTACTCTAGACTTGTATAGCTTATAGTACCTATGGTACGTGCAATAATAACCTGGGGGAAATCCGGGAAAACTAAGGAAAGTAATGCCTGAGTGCTAACAAAAGTACTAGGGGTAGTCCAGTGTCATCGCAAGTTGCTTTCGAAAAACTGAGTCCTCTCCTCCCATAGGTGCCGACGTACCTCTCCACTGACGCCGTGAGATTTTTGCGGGTAGACCAACATAAAAAACTGCTTGTTCGCTTTCTCCAGCGCGTCCGCCATCTGCACCGTATTGGCAAAATGCACATTATCATCTTCGATGTTATGCACAATCAGCAACTTAGACCGCAGTTCGCCCGCTTTCGCCTGAGGCGATGTGGTCCGGTAAGCCTCCTCATTATCCTGCGGCAGCCCCATATAGCGTTCGGTGTAAATGCTGTCGTAGTTGCGCCAGCTCGTCACAGGCGCGCCCGCAACCGCCGCTTTAATCAACCCAGGCGCATGCGTCACTGTATAAAGCGTCATGTAGCCGCCATAGCTCCAGCCATGCATGCCAACGCGCTGCCCGTCCACAAAGCCCATCGAAATCAAATGCTGAATGCCGAGTTGCTGGTCTTCCAACTCGTGCGCGCCCAGATTGTGGTAAGTCACCGACTCAAACTTATGCCCACGGTTGAACGACCCGCGATTGTCCAATTGCCAAACAACGAAACCTTTGTGCGCCAAAACCTGATCCCAGGAAACCCCTTGCCATTGGTTTACGACAGCTTGCGCGCCGGGGCCGCCGTAAACCATGACAATCGCTGGATACTTTTTCCCCGGATCGAAGCTCGCCGGTTTAATTAAGCGCGCATAAAGGGGAGTGCCATCAGAGGCCGTGACGGTCACAATCTCCGTCGGCAAAATCTCATACTCGTTCGCGTCCGCCTCGTCCGGCTTGCGGTAAACGCGCACTTCGGAACCGTCCGCTTTGTATAAAGTTCCGCGCGGCACGACGGTTAAACTGCTGTAATTATCAAGAAAATAAGAAGCCGCCGGAGAAAACGAAATACTGTGCGTGCCAGCGCCTTGCGTAATGCGCTGTTTGCCTCCGCCATCAAATCCAACAACGTAAAGCTGGCGCTCCAGCGGACTGTCTTCCTCCGAAAGGTAGAACACCCTGCTGTGTTCGGCATCAACCCCGGCAATGCTCTGCACCGCCCAATTACCGCTCGTCAACTGCTTTTGCATCTGCCCATCAAGGCCGTACAAATAAATATGCCGGAAACCATCCCGCTCACTCGTCCATAAGAAGCGGCTGCTATCAGGCAGAAACTTCGGCTCACCCTCGACATTAATCCAGGCAGGATCTTCTTCATGGAGGACAACCCGAGCAGCACCCGTTTCCGCATTGGCGATAAACAGGTCCAGTTTGTTTTGAACTCGAGTCAGCTTCTCGGCGGCAATCTCGCGGCTATTCGGCAGCCACGTCACCCGGGCCAGCAGACTATCGCGCGGCTCTCCCAAATTCATCCAGCGCGTTTGTCCACCTTCGGCATCGACAATGCCCAGCCGCACCTCCGCATTCGGGTCTCCCGCTTTGGGGTAGCGCTCCGGCTCCAGTACGCCATGCTCTTTGAGCAGGAACACCTGCGGAAATACCGGCTCATGGCTAATGTCGAACTGCAAGTAAGCAACCAGCCTCGAATCCGGCGACCACCAATGAGCCGTAGCCAAATCCAGTTCCTCCGGATACACCCAATCCAGCTCTCCATTCAGGGTCGTCTCCGATCCATTGCTTGTCAGTTGATGAACTTCCTTCGACGACACCTCGATCGTGAACAGATTGTGCCCGCGCCGGAACGACACGTGCCGGCCATCTGGCGATAACTTCGGATCGCGCTCCGCTTCACTGGTCTTCGTCATCTGGTCGAAGCTGCCCTTGTGGACATCAACAACGAAAAGATCGCCAGACTCCAGCACCAAAAGGCGCTTACCGTCAGGGAACCACTGAACAGTGCTTTCACTGACGCGCCGGTTTGTCCAATCCGTCAAAGAAGGCTCTCCCGGATTTTCGGCGGACTCGTTGAGCTTTGAAAGTGTGATCACATCGCGACCCTTGCCGGACGGTACATCATAGACCGCCAGCTTTCCGCTCTCGCTGATAATAAACCGCGAACCGTCCGGAGCCCACGTAACCGGACCACGATTGTGCTGCTCCCCCGGAGACCGCATCAGCGTATCAATCGTAATCGGCTTTTTCGCGGGCGCGGCCCAGCCGACAGCCGCCCAAAAACAAACAGCAATAAACGGACGAAACATAGTTTATAAGGTAAAGTGCGAAGCAATCCTGCCGAAATCCGCCAATTGATTTTCGATCCAGGAGCCGTCCTGCCCCAACTCACGCGCCATTAACTCCGCCACGCGTGGAGCCGCCTGCAGCGCCGCTTTTGAATTCAAAAACAAAGCGCGTGTGCG
>JBJMGL010000245.1:0-10808 GCA_045807985.1 Bryobacteraceae bacterium | reverse complement strand
TTCAATGGTTGTCGCCGCAGGCACTTCAGTCGCCACATACTTGTTCTGCTTCATGGCCGCCACCGCCATGGGTGTGTGCCAGTGCCAGGGCGTTGCGACTACCACGAAATCCAGATCCTCGCGGCTCACCAGTTTTTCAAATGCATGGTCGCCCTCCGTATAAAGCTCCGGCGCCTTCTGTCCGGCGCGCGTCACCAATTCCTGTGCATTACGCGCCTTATCCGCTACTACATCGCACACGGCATTGATCTGAGCATCAGCCGCCAGCAGGTTATTCAGCAGCGACGTGCCACGCCCACCCACGCCGATCATGCCGATGCGCGGATTCATCGCCTGAAACGGAACGTTGATCAGCGTGGGATTTTGCCCTGACTTTGTATCCTCGGCTAGCGCCGGTTTCAAAGAAGTTGCCGCGAGCGCGGCAGCACCGCCTTGTAGAAAACGTCTCCGGGAAGAAGAAAGGCTGGACATGGCAATTATCTTCTCAAATGGCTGTGCGTCATGTCGATATATTGGCACCATGCACTTTGTCCTTTTGCGGCTCGGTTCGCCGCTCTTTTTGCTTGCCACCACCGCTGGCCTCTTATCCGCCCAATCTCCACTGACGTTGCGTTCGCCCAATGGCAACCTGCAGATTCAGTTTGAGACCACAGCCGACAACCGTCCTGCGGAAGGGGGACAGCTTGCCTATAGCGTCACAGTAGGCGGAAAGCCGTTGATTGACCGCTCCGCGTTGCGCCTCGAACTGCAAGGCCACCACCCTCTGGGAGCCACGGTGCGGATCACAAAGCAAACGGGCGGCACAGGTGACGAAACATACAAGCTGGTCGCGGGCAAGAGAAGCGTGGTGCGCGACCATTACAACTCCTTGTCTCTCCAAACGGAAGACAGTGAAGTCCGCAAGCTCACGGTGGAAGCGCGCGCCTATGACGATGCCATCGCTTTCCGCTACGTCGTTCCTGACCAGACTAGCCTTCGCGAGTTCAGGCTCACCAAAGAGGCGACCGAGTTTCGTCTCAACAAAGACGCCACTACCTACGCGCTCGTTCTGCCCCACTTCCGCTCATCCTATGAAAGCGAGTACATCAAGCTCAACGCCAGTGCCTTTGCTGGAAGAGCGGGACTCTCGGGTGCAACCCTGATTGGCCTGCCGCTACTGATGGAAGTGCCGGGCGTCGCCTGGATGGCGATCACCGAAGCAGATCTGCGCGGAAACAGCGCCATGTACCTGAAGAACCCGGCCACGGATTGGGGCGGCCATCGTTTTGAATCCGTGATCGCTCCTGGTGAAGATCCCGAAGTGCTGGTTACCGGTTCGCTCCCGCACAATACCGCCTGGCGCGTTCTGCTCATTGGAGAGGAACCCGGACGCTTGATTGAATCAAACGTGATCACCAGCCTGAACCCTCCCTCCGCCATTGCCGACACCTCCTGGATTCATCCGGGACTCACCGCATGGGACTGGTGGAGCGGCAGTATCGGGCCCGACGGAAACCCTGCTTTCACAACGGCCACCATGAAATACTACGTCGACTTCGCTGCTGACTCAGGATTCCCATACATGCTGGTGGACGCGGGCTGGTCGGCGAGAAACGATATTACGAAGATGAACGGCAAAGTCGATATCCCTGCCCTAGTCCAATACGCAACGGCTAAAAAGGTGAAAATCTGGATCTGGATGCATCACGATCCCGTGGACGTGCAGATGAACGAAGCTTTTCCCCTATACGAAAAGTGGGGCGTAGTTGGCATCAAAGTCGATTTCATCGAGCGCGACGACCAGCGCGGCATTAACTTTTACTACCGTGTGGCCGAAAAAGCCGCGCAGCACCATTTGATGGTCGACTTTCACGGCGCAACCAAACCCTGGGGTCTGGAACGCACCTACCCGAATGTGCTCGGCTACGAAGCGGTGCTGGGCATGGAGCAATCGAGAGCGGGAATGCGCGATAACCCCGATCACCGCGCCACTCTGCCCTTTACGCGCATGTTGACAGGGCCGATGGACTATACACCCGGCGGCTTTGAGAATGTCACGAAAGCTGATTTCATCTCGCGCGGCAAGCACGTTATGGTGATGGGAACACGCGCTCAACAACTCGCTATGTACGCGATCTACGACGCGCCCTTCCAAATGGTTTCCGACACTCCCAGCGCCTACAAAGACCAGCCTGCTTTCGAATTCATCCGGCATGCGCCCGCCACCTGGGACGAAACCAAAGTCCTCAGCGGACGTCCCGGCGAATACATCCTTATGGCGCGCCGTAAAGGTGATGAGTGGTTTGTCGGAAGCCTGACCAATTGGGACAGCCGCGACCTTGAAATACCTTTAAACTTTTTAGGTGACGGCAAATACGGAGCCGAGATCTACGCCGATTCTCCTGACGCGGATCGCTATCCCAAGGGCGTCTCCGTGCGCAAACAAACAGTGGACCGTAACACACGCCTGAAAGCGTATCTAGCACCCGGCGGAGGTTACGCACTGCGATTGGTTCCTCTTCACTGACGCGGGAGGGTACTAATCCCGCCGCGCCCGTACTAACACTTGGCCGCCCTCGACGGTAACATCCAACACCGGCTGATTATTCGTCGCCGGACCGTTTTCCACCGAGCCGTCTTTCAGGCAGAACCGCGAACCATGCCAGGGGCACTGCACGGTATCGCCCTCAATCTTTCCTTCCGAAAGCGGACCGCCGAGATGCGCGCACTTGTCTCCCATCGCATAGATCTCAGTACCGCGCTTGAGCAGAAAGATATCGGTCTCTTGCCAGGTGACCTTCTTCGGCTTGTCCTCCTGCAAATCAGACTCGCTGCATACAGGGGTGAACTCTTTCGGAAACTCCTCGTCCGCATCGGCGGCATGATCCACACCAATCCGTTGACCATAGGAAAGCTCGCCTCCCAGGTACGCGCTCCCAAGCACCAGGGCATAACCTAAATACCCCAAACCACGCCCCAAGCCGCGCTTGTCCTTCTTGCGTGCGATGTAAGATCCGGTATAAAGCACCGCTGCCACGGAATTCAGCATTCCGTGGACAGCGCCCACCCGCTGCGGCTTGCCGTGGGTGTCGCTCCAATCGGTGATCCCGCTCAAAGCCGCCCCGACCGCCCCTACCAAACCAATCGCCACCGCCGCGTCAGCACCCGCCGCATATTGCTTGTTGCCTTGCGACTCCATATAATCCAACACCAGCGCCGCGGTCCAACTCCCAACCGGCACATCCGTAATCGCCGGATGCAAGGGATGCCCCAGCCAAACTCCGTGAAGGGTATTCTTCACGGTTTGTCCAGCCGGACCAGCAGCTCCGTACGCACTCTTAACCAGCTCTTCGCCTTTTTCTTGAATCGGCTGCAGCCACTCCTGTTTCTCAATAGCCGACAAAATCGTGTTATCACTCATACCCGTGTAGATGCCCTTTTCTCCTTTTACAAAGAGGCAACAACCTAAGTAAATCTACGGATAGCGTCGCGTTAACGCCGAATTTTTAGTTATTCTAGTCATAAAGGTCACTTAGAAGGAGCATTGGCAATGAAAAAGGCATCTTGGACTGTAGCTGAAGCAAAGGCCAAACTTAGCCAGATTATTGATCAAGCGCAAGGGGAAGGACCGCAAACCATTACGCGGCATGGGCGCTCCGCCGTGGTCTTAGTTTCTTTTGAAGAATGGGAGCGGAAAACCAAACGCATAGGAAATCTCGCCGAGTTTTTTGCTTCATCTCCTTTACGCGGATCGAATCTAGTGCTTGATCGATCTCTGGAGAAACCGCGCGAAATTGAGCTATGAATTCTCTGCTTGATACCAATGTGGTTTCCGAATGGGTGAAACCACGCCCAGATCCAGGCGTAATTACCTGGTTAGCAGAAGTAGATGAAGACCGTGTTTTCTTAAGCGTGGTGACCCTAGCGGAACTCCGCTACGGTATCGAACGCATGCCGGCTGGAGCACGGCGCAACCGGCTCGATCTGTGGTTGCGTGAAGAGTTGCCGCTGCGCTTTACGGGCCGTATTCTTCCGGTAACTCCTGCCGTTGCGGAAGCCTGGGGATATGTGGCAGCACGAAGCCAAGCGGGGGGCCGCACTATGAGCATCATGGATACTTTCCTCGCGGCCACGGCGGAAGTACACGGGCTAACGATGGTAACCCGTAACGTCGCGGATTTCTCTGTCCTTGGTCATTCCGTACTCAATCCTTGGACAGCATAACTCAGGGTCGCTTCACTCTCCGAGGGGAAGTGGCGTTGTAACGGATCAACTAAACTCCAACACCACCTGCTGATGCCAAACTCTGGGGAGGCAATCGGCGCACGCGAAAACCAAGAGCGATCAGCAGAACACCAAAAATCAAGCCATAGCCAGCCAGGACCCAGGCGAAGAAAACAGCGCCAGCCAAAGGCTCTGCAAAAAGAATAATCCCGAACAGAATCGACAGCACGCCGCTAAGAATCAGCAGCCACTCCCCTTGAATGTGCCGCCGCAGGCGAATCGCCGCAGCAATCTCCAGAATGCCGGTAATTACAGCCCACGCCGCCATAATCGTCACAAAAATGGCTGCAGCCGCCAGGGGAAAGAGAATGGCGTAGAGCCCAACCAGGATTCCCAAAATTCCTTCCAGCAGGAACGCTCCCCATCGCCGGTGCCCTTGCACTGCCTTAATCGTGGACACAATCGCCAGAACGCCATCAATTAACGCGTAAAACCCAAAAATCGTGGCGAGCACCGCTAAGGTAATATGAGGCACCGCAAAGGTGATAATTGCCAGCAGAATTGCCGCAACCCCGCGCAATACCAATGCCCACCAGTTTGTTCGAAGTATCGCTGCCATTTCTTCTCCGTTACGGGATAGATGCGGCATAACCGGGATTAGAGTCGAAAGGAATGCCTATCCCGGTGCCGCTTTACATGCACTACCGCAACATAGTTAACAGAACATGGCGCTTAGAGAAATCAGTAAACCTATGAACTGAGCTAAATTCTATAGGGCGGCGCAATCTGCCAGGCGCTACTCGCGGTACCATCTGGCCTGTCGCCTGAATCCACGAACTACCTTTTCAACCTGCTCCATCGCGACGCTCGGAATGTAATGATCGAATGGCACAAGCGGGTTAAGTACGATAAGCGGCTGTTCCATGCTTTGGACAGACCGTAACAATCGGTTTTGTTCCTCTCGTTACC
Organism: Bryobacteraceae bacterium; assembly: GCA_045807985.1. GTDB lineage: Bacteria > Acidobacteriota > Terriglobia > Bryobacterales > Bryobacteraceae > Bog-105. The sequence continues at coordinate 5,636 of JBJMGL010000245.1, read as the reverse complement.
TCAAGCCTCCTATAGTTCCGGTTTAACAGCAGGTCGACATTATGACGATTCCCAGCAGTGTCCAATCATCTTGACATCACATCATCAAAGCAATAGCTTTGGAGTATGCGAACCACGGTCGATTTAGACGAAGATATTCTGCAAGTTGCCAAACATTTAGCACAGCAACGGAAACAAAGTCTAGGTCGTGTGCTATCCGACTTGGTTCGCCAAGGACTCCAACCTGCACGTCAGGCAGCCGTGAGGCGCGGAGCAATCCCCACTCTCCCCCGAAAGCCCGGTGCCCGGCCTGTGACTGACCAGATAGTAAAAGAGTTGCTGGAAGCCGAGATTTTGGGCGATGCTAATTCCCCTTACCAGTAAGTGTGCTACAGGATTACTCCTATACCCTTTTCGCACCAAAGTTTAATCGACTCCGATAAATACCCCGGCTATCCCCCACTACATAAGCGGAGACATGGAAGCCGCAGCGACTCAAAGCTTGGGAGGAACACACACCGGCACCAACCGGTGGCTAGTCCCTTTCCTGCCCTCGCTGACGGATTTCGCCTTCATCTGGCCTGCGCTGCTGCTGTTCGTCATGCTCCCTGGATCGAGCGTATTGCTCTCCGATGGCGACACCGGATGGCATATCCGCACCGGCGAGTGGATTTGGCAGCACAAAGCTGTTCCCACCACCGACCTTTTCTCCTTCACGAAGCCGCATGAGCCTTGGTTTGCCTGGGAATGGGGATGGGATCTCATTTTCGCGGGCATTCACCACTTCTGGGGTCTGGGCGGAGTTGTCTTTGGGTCCGTTGTCATTTTATGCTCAGTCTCCGCGTTGCTCTTTCGGCTGATTCGCCGGTATTCCGATCGTGACATCCTTGCTCTTGCTTTCACTGCATTTGCCATGTGCGGGTCCGGTCTGCATTGGCTGGCGCGTCCCCACCTGATTTCCTGGCTGTTTGTGCTGATCTTTGCGCACGTGCTTCTATCCGCTGAGCAGGGCAACGCCAAAGCGCTCTTTTGGCTTCCGGTTCTCACGGTGCTATGGGTCAACCTGCACGGAGCTTTCTTCATCGGCATTTTAATGCTCTTGACGAGCGCCGCTGGTGAAATGGCAGGCGCTTTATTCAGCGCCGAACCCTTTTGGAAAACCGCCTGGGTGAAATCAAAACGGTATCTGGGCTGTGCGCTCGCTTGTTCTGTCATTACTTTGATCAACCCATATACCTGGAAACTGCACTGGCACGTATTGCATTACGTTCGAAATTCCAGGCTTCTCGACAACATCATGGAATTTCAATCAGCCAATTTTCACCAATTGAGATTTTTCCCCTTTGAATGTGCGCTTGTGCTTGGTGTGGGAGCTGCGTTCTGGTGCGCGGGGTGTCGCCAGTTTAGCGCGGCGATCTGGATTTTGCTCTGGGCTCATTGGAGCTTGACATGCGCAAGAAATATACCAATTTTCCTGTTGATTTCCGCACCTTTCAGCGCTTGTATGACCCGAGAGTTGCTGGTAAAAATAAGCGCCGTTAAGAAGCTTCAGCGTGTTGGTTCAGATGCTGTGAATATCAGCCGCGATTTTCAGATCCTTGATCGATTGCCGCGTCTGCATATGGTCTCTTTCGCGGCGTTAATCGTGGTTGCCGGGGGCTTCATATGGGATAAACCCGGCTTTGAAGCTCAATTTGATTCCAAAGTTTTTCCGGTAGGAGCGCTGTCTTTCATCAAATCTGCGAAGTTTTCACGCCTGTTTACCACTGATCAATGGGCAGATTACTTAGTCTATCAACTGTATCCGGCGCAGCAAACCTATGTAGATGGCCGTAGTGATATGTTTGGCGCTGATTTTATACAGCGCTGTAGAAATATTATGAACGCCCAGCAAGATTGGGAAAAAAATCTTGTTGCTGACGGCGTGGATGCCGTCATGCTGCGCCCGGATATTCCGGTAGTTAGCGCGCTCAAAGAATCGAAAAACTGGAAATTGTTGTTCGATAACGGATCTGTCGTGATCTTTCAGGCAGTTTCAAAAATTCAATCTCTCAACAAGAGCATTGTTAAATCCGTACAAGTTTCACCCGTCGGATATGACGGGAGAAAAGGGCTTGGACATTTACCCCCAAGCACTCCGTTTCGTTTAAATCTCGAATCTCAAGAAAGGAAAAGCTCATAATGACATCAATTTTGAAAGCGTTTTGGCAAGAAGAAGACGGTCAGGACATGGTCGAATATGCCCTGCTGCTCGCTTTCGTTGCACTGGCGGGTGTAGCCCTGTTGAGTGGTGTTAAAGGCAGCATCAACACTATTTGGACCAATGTCAATACCAACCTAGTCAATGCAGCAACAGCCTCTTCCTAGGAGGAGCCTTGAACTCTTAAAGGGCCGCAGCATAAGTTCTTACCGTTGTTGCGGCTCTCTTGTTCAGGCGAATCCATTTGAGTCGAACCATGCAAACCAAAGGCACGTTCGATTTTTTAATTTTCATTGTAAAAAGTGGAATTTTGATCCCCAATGAATAAACGTTTACTGGCGGTATTTGCGTTCGCTCTTGTCGTGGCGGGTATTACCAGCTTTGCCATCTACCGGTTGTTGCTGACGCATGTTGCTGCTCCCAGTCGCCCGGTAAGCACGACAAAGCTCGTGGTGGCCGCTCACGATCTTCAAGTCGGCGCTTTGATTAGCGATTCCGACCTCGTGGAGGTGAACACCAGCAGCCCCGTGCCGGACCAGGCGATCAAAACTCGCCAGGAAGCGGTTGGGCGCGGAGTCGTCGCAACCATCTATAGCAATGAACCGATCCTGGACCGCAGGTTGGCGTCCAAGGGAGCGGGAGCGGGTCTGGCGGCAATGATACCGGTCGGAATGCGGGCGGTGGCCTTATCCGTTAACGAAGTTGTCGGCCTGGCCGGATTTGTTGTTCCCGGCATGCGAGTCGATGTATTAGTTGCAGGCAGTGTGCCTTCCTCTGACGGTGCGCGAACTGGGCTTCAATGCCGCACTGTGCTGCAAAATATCGAGGTGCTCTCCGCCGGACAAAAGATTGCCAGAACAGTGGAAGGCAAGCCCGAATCAGCGCAAGTTGTCAATTTATTAGTGACGCCAAATCAAGCCGAAGTGCTCGATGTTGCCAGCGGCGAGACAAAGGTGCAGCTCGTGTTAAGGAATCCGCTCGACACCAAGGAACAAATAACGCATGGCGCTTCCTTAGCCAAACTGCTGGGACAGGACGAGAGACCAATTTCACCCATGCCCGTGAGATTTACGCCGCCCGCAGTCCCAAGAGTGAGCGCACCCGTTGCGAAGGAGCCTGAAATGGAAACAGTCGAAGTCTTTAACGGCGTTAAGCGGAGCGATCAGAGATTTGATCTGGGATCAGGAAAACAGTGAAAACTTTTATCCCGCTTCTACTCGCTATAGCTGCATGCCGGACTGTATTCGCATCCGACGCGGGCGCGACTTCCGATCTCATCGTCACAGTAAGCAGATCCATCGTGCTTGATCACGACACGAAGATCAAAAGAGTTTCGGTCTCAAATGGCGAAATCGCGGAAGCGGTCGCCGTCAGCGCTAAAGAAGTTTTGTTGAACGGGAAATCGCAAGGCGACACAACGCTGATGCTGTGGGATGCCACAGGTACACGTTCCGAGTATGAAATTCACGTTCTCCCCAATTCAGCGCAAATCGAAGCTGTAAGAGCCGAACTGCTGAAAGAAGTAGGGCCTGCTGCGTCACTCACAGTGGAAGGCAAGAATGTATTCCTGCGCGGCACCGTTGCTGACGAAGTGATAGCTGATCGCGCCTTGAGTATTGCCTCAACACTGGGGAAAGTCGTAAACCTGCTGCGCGTTTCCCTGGGGCCGAGTGATCCTCAAATTCTGTTAAAGGTTCGCTTTGCAAATCTGAGCCGGAACGCAACGCAACAGCTAGGGTTCAACTTATTCGCACTCGACCAGAAAGGTATTGGTAACGTCACAACCGGCCAATTCGGTAACAGTCCGACATTTGATCTGACTTCGCAACCCCCCAAAGTGACCTTCACGGACTTGCTGAACATCTTCTATCTGCGTCCTGACCTGAACATGGCCGCTGTCATCAAAGCGCTTGAAGTGAAATACTTATTGGAAATTTTGGCCGAACCGAATCTGCTTACAGTCAGCGGCCGTCCTGCCAGCTTCCTGGCTGGTGGCGAGTTTCCCTTTCCGACCATTCAGGGTGGAGCCGCCGGAGTTGGTCAAATCACTATACAGTTCAAAGAATTTGGTATCCGCCTCGGCTTTCTTCCCAACATCACTCCTCGCGGGACCATCCGCATGACTGTTACTCCCGAAGTCAGCTCTCTGGACTATACCAACGGATTAGTCGTGAACGGATTCAGCGTTCCCGGCCTGGCAACCCGGCGTGTGCAAACCGAAGTGGAGTTGGAAGCCGGACAAAGCTTCGTCATTGCAGGTCTGCTTAACAACCAGACGCAGGAGCAGTTAAACAAAATTCCTGGCCTTGCGAATATCCCGGTTCTCGGAAAACTATTTGAATCGCGGTCGCTGACGAAAAGCAACACCGAGTTATTAGTCATGGTCACGCCGGAACTGGTAAAGCCCATACCGGCAGGAGTGAAAGGTCCGGAAGTAAAAACGCCCTTACCTTTTCTCAAGGACAGTTCTCCTGCTGCGCCGCAAAACCCCGGCGCTGCTGTGACAGGCCAGCCTTCACCGCTGGTCAAGGTGGATTCCTTGCCGATTGAAGTAATCAAAAATGCGGAGCAACCCGGCAACTCCAGCACAGGCGCACCGCCAAGCGCAAACCCGCCGCTGCAAGCGCCGCCGCTCTCATCACCATTGCTCCAGGGCAACGCGCCTGTCACACCGGCGGCTCCTCCCAATAACCCGAACCATTAGAAGCGGCATACCATGAACTCTGTCAAACTATCCGTCTACATCCAGGACCCGTCTTTGTGCCGCGAAGCGCTGGACATTCTGAAGCCAATCTCGTACAAGATTTCATTCGACCACCATGAGGGAGATTGGAACAGCCTTTTGGAGCGTCTTGTTGAGACGAAACCGGAAGCGATCCTGCTCGATGTTTCCAGTGTTCCTTCGGATCTCAATACGGCGATACGGCAACTGAGATATCACGTAGCCCGCCTGAAAGTGATCGCCGTTCATACCAGCGCCGAGGGGCAAACGATTCTTTCCGCCATGCGAGCCGGTGTCAATGAGTTTTTGCACTCGCCGCTGGAAGATAGCCTGGAATCGACGATAGACCGTATCCTAAGTTCTTCGGATTCGGAAGAAATACCCGCTACGCGCGGAAAGGTCATCGGCTTCTTATCGTCAAAAGACGGCTGCGGGGCCACCACAGTTGCCTGTCATGTGGCCACGGAACTGCAAGCCCTCACCAAGAAAAGCGTTCTGCTTGTTGATCTCGATCTGACTTCCGGGCTGGTTAGCTTCCTGATGAAAACACCCAGTTCGTACTCGATCCTCGACGCCCTGAAAAACATTTCACGACTCGACGAGAGTCTATGGAAAGCGCTGCTCGTGGAACATAAAACCGGTGTTTCTGTGATTCCCGCTCCGGCTGTTTATTCCCGCTGGGATCACCCGGATGAGGACGATCTCCGGCAGGTTTTAAAATTCATGCGAACGCAG
>JBJMGL010000244.1:0-3572 GCA_045807985.1 Bryobacteraceae bacterium | reverse complement strand
GCAGCATGATGACGGACATAGCCACGTTTTATCGAGCGTTGTACCGACTTGCAAGAGCTACGATCCTGCCTTTGCTTATGAGATTGCAGTTATCGTACAAAATGGCATCCGCCGCATGTACGAGAACAACGAGGACCACTTCTATTACCTGACGGTCTACAACGAAAACTATGTGCAGCCGCCCATGCCGGATATACCGAATCTGACGGAGGGTATCCTGCGTGGAATTTATCTGTACAAGGCTTCGGAAACCGGTTCGGCGCAGGTTACTCTTTTCGGCAGCGGTCCCATTCTGAATGAAGCTCTCAAGGCGCAGCAAATTTTGGCCAATCAGTACGGCGTTGGCGCGAATGTCTGGAGCGTGACAAGTTACACTGAACTTCGCCGTGATGCTTTAAGCGTTGATCGCTGGAACCGGCTACACCCCGGCGAGCCGGAACGCAAACCATTTTTGCTTGAAGCACTTAGGAATCTGGATATGCCGATTATTGCCGCTTCAGATTACCTGAAGACGTTCGCCGATCAGATCTCGCCATGGCTGCCCGGACGGTTAACGGCTCTTGGAACTGATGGTTTCGGACGCAGTGAAAATCGGGAACATCTTCGAAGATTTTTTGAGGTGGATGCCGCCAGTATCGCAGCGGCTGCACTCTCTCGCTTAGCGCAGTGGGGACGCTTCGATGCTCAGCGCGCTAAGCAAGCTATTGCGGATCTTGGCATTAATCCAGAAAGTATTGATCCGGCATTACTCTAGTAAACCTCATTTTCGTGCTTGCTGAAGCTACTTCAGCAAGCACGATACAATGCTGTCCATGCCGTCCCTAGGCCGTTGTCTCCGGATTGTGATACCAGGAGGAACAGGACAGATCGGTAACATTCTGGCGCGGCATTTCCAGGAGACAGGGCATCATGTTACGGTCATCGGTCGCCATCCTAAACCTGCCGAATGGACCGTTTTGCGCTGGAGCGGATATGATATCGGACCCTGGACAGAAGCTATCGACGGATCTGACGTTGTTATTAACCTCGCTGGACGCAGCGTCAATTGCCGCTACAATGCAGCCCATCAGCGCGAAATAAAAAATTCCCGGACTATTACCACAGGATTGGTCGGCAGTGCCATCCGAGAGGCCGCAAAACCTCCAGCCCTTTGGCTAAATGCCAGTACGGCTACCATCTACCGTCATAGCCTCCATCGTTCGATGGACGAGATTACGGGAGAGGTGGGCGGCGACGAACCGAATGCACCCTCGAAATGGCGCTTCAGCATTGATGTTGCCAAAAGTTGGGAGCAGGCGTTTTTTGCGGCGGACACGCCTCATACACGCCGGGTCGCCCTGCGAAGCGCCATGACCATGAGTCCCGATGATGGCGGCGTATTTGATACCCTTCTGCGCTTGGTTCGTTTTGGACTTGGCGGCAGGGCTGGATCAGGCAGCCAGTATGTGTCATGGATTCATGATGTGGATTTCGTTCGCGCCATCGAGTTTTTGGTTGCTCACGACGAAATTCAAGGCCCAGTCAACATTTCGTCTCCCTATCCAGTAACAAACAGCAATTTCATGTCTTGCTTGCGCCGCGCTTGGTGTACCAGCTATATCGGCCTGCCGTCACCGAAGTGGCTGCTCAATATCGGAGCGATTTTATTGCGTACGGAAACAGAACTTGTGTTAAAGAGCCGCCGTGTGATTCCCCGTCGTTTAATCGATGCCGGTTTCGAATTCCACTTCCCGAATTGGCGCAGCGCCTGCCAGGACTTGGTGCATCGCTGGCGCGAATTGCACAGCGACTAGCGCAACAAAGCTAAAAAGCGAGTTATATAGAATCAAAGCGGGAGAATTCACACAATACATGGCGAGCACAGGAGCAGGTCTCGAAGGCGTTGTAGCCACATCATCTCAAATCTGTTTTATTGACGGTTATCAGGGCATACTGAGCTACTTTGGTTACAACATCCATACCCTGGCGGATAGCGCAACCTTCGAAGAAACAATTTATTTGCTATGGAATGGCAGATTGCCAAACCGGGCGGAACTGGCGCAACTAAAATCCTCGCTGATCGCCGAACGGGGCTTGCCGGAGGAAGTAACAGCGTTTTTGAAGAACGTGCCTCAGGGCGCTCCGCCGATGGATGTGCTAAGAACAGCCATTTCCATGCTGAGCTTGTACGATCCTCTCGCTCGGGACAGTTCAACCGAAGCAAACGTAAAAAAGGCTGTTAAGTTGATGGCGCGAGTAGCCACGATTGTTACCAGCTTCGATCGGCTGCGCAATGGGAAAGAAGTAGTTCCGGGCGATCCTGCTCTTGGATACGCCGCCAACTTTCTGTATACGTTAACCGGCAAGAAACCTGATGATGTAATGGAGCGCGTGTTTGACATCGCTCTGATTCTTCATGCCGACCATGAGCTGAATGCATCAACGTTTGCGGCACGCGTGACAGCGGCAACGCTTTCCGATATTTATTCTGCTGTTACATCCGCTATCGGCGCGCTGAAGGGACCTTTGCATGGCGGCGCCAATGAAGACGTGATCCGGCTGCTTCTGGCGACCTCCTCACCGGACGACGCGGTTCAAAAAGTGAAGGATAAACTTAACAACAAAATCAAGATTGCAGGTTTTGGTCATCGCGTTTACCGCACGCTTGATCCTCGTGCCATTCACCTGAAGAAGCTCAGCGAGGAACTTGGCAAGCGCACGGGACATGCTGAACTCTTTGAAAAATCATCGCGGGTTGAGCAAGTTGTTCATGAGCTAAAAGGCTTAAACGCGAATGTGGATTTTTACTCCGCATCCACTTACTATTCACTTGGCATTCCGGTAGATCTCTTTACTCCCATCTTTGCCGTGAGCCGCATGTCCGGTTGGACAGCGCACATACTGGAACAGTACAGAAATAATCGGCTGATCCGGCCTAGAGCTGACTATACGGGTGCCCCTGACGGTCAACAGTGGGTGCCGCTTGAGAGCCGCTCCTAGAGATGCACGATCTCAACTCCTTTCGTAGAGACCTCGACGGCATACGAGATCGCTTACTCACGCGTGGTTTCATTCTTGACGTAGAAGAATTTAAACGGCTTGACACACAACGTCGTCAATGTGTCACAGAAACCGAGCAGTTAAAGGCAGAGCGGAATCAAGCTACCGCCGAAATTGGCAAACTCCGCAAAACTGGCGCGGATACCACGGAGCGGCAGCACCAGGTTCGCGCCATCGGTGATCGCATTGGGCAACTGGACGAGCAAGTCGCAAAGCTTGACGCGGAGTTTCGTGATTTTCTGGCGCGCGTTCCCAATATCCCGAACGAAACTGTTCCGATTGGAAAGGACGAGCACGATAACCGGGAAGTAAAACGCTGGGGTCATCCGCCAGAGTTTTCTTTCCCTCCACAGCCGCACTGGGACTTAGCGGCTGCTCTTAATATTCTTGATCTAGAGCGTGCAGCCAAGATTACCGGCACGCGCTTTGCCGTTTACTGGGCCCTTGGCGCGCGCTTAGAGCGGGCATTAATTAATTTCATGCTCGACCTGCACACAAGTGAGCACGGATATACAGAAGTCTTGCCGCCTTTT
>JBJMGL010000243.1:0-2620 GCA_045807985.1 Bryobacteraceae bacterium | reverse complement strand
GGAAGCGCCTTTCCATTCGCCAACCGCGAATCCCCACACGTTAGACGTCAGAATAATTGCGGACATGAAAAGCGGCCATCCGAGAACTGGGCCCATGTCTGCCATACGAGTCGCTGCCGCGCCATAAATAACGATGCTGGAAAACCAGAGGCTGCCCATGAGAAGACCAAACAACCAATATCGTGCCGTTTTTGGGGCGAAAAAAAGATTCCAACTATGATTCTTTTTCCAGAGCCGCGCGCAAAAAAGCAGGTAGGGAATTAAGCTCGCCGTGAGCATGGGAGCCCAAATTACGTTGGCTTGATAGCTCTGCTCGGCGCCTAGTTCCGCCGCTCGGCGAAGAAGGGGACCGCCGAAAGCAAGTCCGAGGTTTTGGAAGGCGGATCCGGCTCCGGCGACTACGGCCAGAACAAGTCCTTTTGCAAAATCGGAAGAAGGCGCTCGTTTTGCTTCACTCAATAGTTTCCCTTGGTCCCGCTCTTTGGATCGGCCCGCTATTCCGCATAAGACAATGCCGAAGATAATCACGCCTACGCCGGCTTCAATCACAAGCCCCTGCGACGTAAAAAGCGACCCTGGATGAAACCAAAGCAGCGGAATCGCAGAGCCCACGGCGATTGCCGTTCCCAGCGCAATCGCAAAGTTCAGAGCGATGCCGATCGCCTCGACCCCCAGGCCAAAACATATAGCGGCGATTCCGTAGCCCGCCCCAAAGGCGACTACTAAGAGAAGGGCATGGCGCACTTCCACCGTCCGGTATAAGACGCCCAATTGTGGCACCGTGATGAAAGCTACTGTCCATGGCAGAATGCACATCCCCAACACTGCCCAAAGTGCCCACACGTTTTCCCATTTCCAGCGGCTCATAAAACGGGTGGGCGTGGCGAAACTTCCGTTGAGTACGCCTGCGCCGAGCGCCAGTGTCGCAGCGCCTGAAGATGCGATAAAGAAAGCCATCAGTGTCATCGTCAGCCATGGGGTCCGGAGGAGAGAGCTTTATATACGCGGCGCCCGCGCCTCTGTCAATCCGATCAAGATCCAGGTAGCTGTATTGATCATGGTTGAACATATCCATGGAAAACATCTCTCGTTCTCGGATTGTTCGTTGAACGAAAATCTCGTTCTGTGATAGTTTCTGTCGCTTCAGCTTTGCAGTCAGGGGAAATTGTGCGTCTGGAAGGCCGCGTAGCGCTCGTAACCGGTGCCGCCATGGGAATTGGAAAAGGCATTGCTTCGCTGTTTGCGCAGCACGGGGCCAAAGTGATTGCGGCCGATATCAATGCTCAAGCTGGGAAGCTGGCCGCAGAAGAGATTCGAGGTACAGGAGCGCAGTGCATTTTTCAGCACACGGATGTCAGCGCTGAACCTGAAGTTAAAGCTGCGGTTGCGACCGCGCAAAAGGAATTTGGGCAAACTATTGATGTGCTTGCGAACGTCGCCGGCATCGCCCATGAATCCCCCGCACACCTTCTCGCTCTGGCTGATTGGAATCGCATCCTAAGCGTCAATTTAACCAGCATGTTTCTGTGCGCGAAGCACGTCTTACCTGGAATGATCGCTGCCAAAAGAGGTTCGATCGTGAATATCACTTCAGTTCAGGGATTATTTGGCTTTCCTGGATATCCCCACTACGCAGCCAGCAAAGGCGGAGTCATCAGTTTGACGCGGCAGCTGGCTCGAGAGTACGCCAAACACGGAGTTCGGGTGAACTGCATCGCGCCGGGGACCGTGGAGACCCCAATGAATGTCCAGGTTCTAGAACGCGTTCCGAATCCCGCCGGCCTGCGCCGCGCTTGGGAGCGGATGCACCCATTAGGCAGAATTGGTCAGCCCATTGACATCGCTTGGGGCGCACTGTTTCTCGCATCCGACGAAAGCTCCTGGACGACGGGGCAGTGCCTCTCTATTGATGGCGGCATCTCATGTTCAGTCCTGCCAGAATGAGCAGGTCTAGCACAAGGGTCTCAGTATGGCGGATATCCTGAATCTCGATGAGTTGACGCAAAGCATTTCTGACGGCATCCGAGTGGGAATCGCAGGAGTGCACCTGTCCCGTCTGCCGATAGCTCTTATCAGACGAACCCTAGCAAGCGGGAAAAAAGATTTCGTGTTCACCAGTTGGGGCGGCGGCTTGCCACTCGAACTATTCCTGGAAGCGAATGCCGTCCGTAAGCTGATATTTTGCTTTTCCAGCTTAGATATTTTCGGGCTTGCGCCCCGCTTCCGCGACGCCCTGGAGAACAAGAAGATAGAAGTTGAAGAATGGACTGCCTTGGCCATGGCGCAGGCACTCCACGGCGCCCATTTCAATCTACCGGAAATGCCGTTTCAAATTCCCGCAGGTTCGGACTTGATGAAAACGGGAACATTCTGGAAACGAAGTTCCTCGGTTTTTTCCGGTGAAGCGCTCGGCCAGGCTCGTCGTCTTGACCTGGATGTATTGCTGCTCCATGCCCAACGCGCAGATCGTTCCGGCAACATTGAAATCCAAGGGGCCCGTGGCTTCGATCTCAGCTTGTTAGGTGCGGCAAGGAAAGTCCTGGTAACCGTCGAAGAAGTAGTAGATACCGGCATGCTTGGTGCACCCCGCTCTTTCCTTTTGCCGAAGGAATTTGTCACT
>JBJMGL010000242.1:0-24119 GCA_045807985.1 Bryobacteraceae bacterium | reverse complement strand
CTGCTGGACAAAGTATTGCTCCGCAAGCGGGCGCTGATCGAGGGCGTCCATGATCAGTGGAAGAACATCAGTCAGATCGAGCATACCCGGCACCGGAGCGCCACCAACGGAATCGTTAATAGGCTGGCCGCCGTCGTGGCCTCTACGCTTCAACCGAAGAAACCAGCCTTGGACCTGTCTACAGAACAAGACAGCCCAGACCAACAATTGCTTTTAGCTGCCATGATGGCTTGATTTTGATCGAACTCACGTTACCTACGGTTTCAAAACGCCTGGGCCATGCCAATACGCATATTACGGCCACAGTTTACTCGCACGCCTGGGAAAAGGACGAGCAGACTTCGGCAGAGGTCTGGGAATAAACAATGGGAATCTGGGTAAAAAGACGGATGCTAACTGAACCACCGGCAAGTTATTGAAAACATGGTAGCGCTAAGGGGAATCGAACCCCTATTTAAGCCTTGAGAGGGCTCCGTCCTAACCGTTAGACGATAGCGCCAAAAGTAGGCAATTTCAGTATACCCGTTGTTACATAGCAGCGGGTAAAGGCAGACCGCATTTGCCGAGCGCTTTGGCGATAAGGGTGATCGCTTCGGCTTCGGATACTGATTTCGCAATGGATGTTTCCAGGATCAACATGCTGCGTGCGCGCTCCAGCATCTTTTTCTCCCGGAAGGAGAGGGGTTTTCCTTTTTGCTGGATAATGACGAGAGCCTTGAATACTTCCACAATTTCCAGCAGGCTTCCTCCTTTCATCTTTTCTGAATTCTCTTTAAAGCGATCCTTCCAGTCGTGCGCGCAACAGGGCTGCCCTACGGCCAAGTAGTTGAGAACACGATTGATCTCACTACACTTCGTGACCTTGCGCAGACCCACATCACCGACGTGGGAAAACGGCACCATCACCGTCATGCTGTTAGGCGATAGGCGAAGCAGATAAAAACGCTCCTGCTGGACACCGAAACAACGTGAGCTTATATTCTCAATTGTTCCTACACCGTGGTTTGGGTAAACCACCTTTTCACCTACTTGGAAGGTCATGCGCGGACCTCTTTCGTTTATGGGAGTGTAACTGCCTAGTACAGAAAAAATGGTAATCCTAGATGAAGAGGCACGTCAAGCAAAAAATTCAGTTACACACCTAAAGGGGTAGTGTACGCCTGTACAGAAGCTAAATTATTGATTTTGCAGGTTCCACAAATTCTCTTCCACCAGGAGCAGGTGGATACAGGCAGAGGGACTCCTCGGTGTAAGCCCCTCTTAATTGGCACTAGCAGTTCTATTAAAGGATGTTTGTGGACCAGTTTTCTAAAATTGACTTTACCTTTTGACAGAATTGATCGGCTAAAGCACCGTCAATCAGGCGATGGTCGAACGTTAGCGCGAGATGGGCCTGCGAGCGGATTGCGATAGCGTCGCCTTCCACCACGGCAGGAACTTTCTCGACGGCTCCGACGCCAAGAATGGCAACTTGCGGCTGATTGATAACGGGAGTAGCGAAAATGCTTCCGAAGCTTCCGAAATTGGTAATCGAGAAAGTTCCGCCCGCTACTTCGTCGGGCTTAAGTTGGCGCGAGCGGGCGCGTGTAGCGAGATCCACGATGGAGCGCTGCAGCCCTGCCACGTTTTTCTCGTCGGCATTTCGGATCACCGGCACAATCAGTCCGCCTTCCAAAGCCACCGCGATGCCGAGATTGATGTCCCGATGGTAGACGATGTTTTTGCCGTCGATAGAGGCGTTAAAAATAGGAAATGCGCGCAATGCTTCGGCGGTAGCGGCGGTCACGAACGGGAGGAACGTTAAGGAAAAACCGTTACGGGCCTGAAATTCGGTTTTTGATTTCTCGCGCAGCTTGGCAACTTTGGTCATGTCAACGCGATGGACGGTGGTGACATGAGCCGAAGTGCGTTTGCTCATGATCATGTGCTCGGCAATCTTCTGCCGCATGGTGCTCATCGGCTCCGTGCGGGTCTTCGCGGTCTCAGCCAGCGGCATGGGTGCAGGCGGAGGTTGTTGTGCGGGCGCTCCCTGGGGAGCCGGCTCAATGGGATAAGGACCGGCTGAGGCGGGCTGCGGCGCTGGAACGGGCGGCGTGGCGTAGGTTCGGGCAGCCTGAGAAGCCATGTATCCTTCCACATCCTGTTTCGTGATACGACCGCCGGAGCCGGTGCCCTTTACCTGAGAAAGATCGATATTGTACTCGCGGGCCATCTTGCGCACGAGCGGAGAGAGCGGGCCTTGATCTTCGCTGCCATCAGGTTGCGGAGTGGCAGGCGGGGGTGGTGGGGCTGCCTTTGGTTGCGGAGCGGGTTCAACAGGGTATGGGCCTGCGCCGCTGGGCGTAGGAGTTGGCGGAGGCGGCGTTGATTGCGGCGTTTCTCCGGCGCGTGCGGAAGGTCCAACGTCGGCGCTGGCTCCAGCGGAAGCAGGCGCGGGCGGCGGTTCTGGCTTTGGAGGGGCGGGCGCTTGCGCTGGTAGCGGTGCGGCGGGCGCGGAAGCGCCATCTCCAATACGCGCGACAATCGAGTTAATCGCAACCGTGGTCCCTTCCTGCACCAATATTTCGGTCAGGACGCCTTCGGCAGGCGATGGTATTTCGGTATCCACCTTGTCGGTTGAGATTTCGAACAGCGGCTCATCGCGTTCCACCTTTTCGCCCGGCTTTTTCAGCCAGCGGGTGAGCGTTCCTTCCACAATGCTTTCGCCCATTTGGGGCATTACGACATCAGTCATCGGATCTCCTGCAGCTCTCTATGAGCGAATTGAACTTGAAAATCAAAAATGTTGGCAAACGAAGCGGAAATAGCATGGAGCACCTCGTCGCGGGTTCCCTGCCAGCCCAAGCTGCGAAGCGAACAGACCGGCTTTGTCAGGCCGCAAGGAACAATGTACTTGAAATAACTAAGATCAGTGTCCAAATTAAGCGCGAACCCATGCGAAGTGATCCAGCGGCTGATGTGGATTCCGATAGCAGCGATTTTGGCATCTTCCACCCAGACTCCTTCGAATCCACGCTGCGCGATGCGGCTCCCACGAATGCCGAGAGCCCTCAGCGCATCGATGAGCGCTTGTTCCACGCCGTGGAAGAAGGCATGCACATCGCGTTTCCAGTCTCGCAAGTCGAGGATCGGGTAGCCCACGATTTGGCCTGGACCATGATATGTCATATCGCCTCCGCGGTCTGTTTCAAAGAAGTCAATACCGGTGCGCTCCAGGATTTCGGGGCTGGCAAGCAGGTGCTGCGGTTTTCCGTTGCGGCCTACCGTAATCACATGCGGATGTTCGACAAACAACAGCGTGTCTTGACCTTCGCCGCGCTTGCGATTTTCGACCAAGCTCCTTTGCGCTTCGAGCGCGTCGGCGTAGCGCATGTGTCCGAGGTCGATTACTTCCAGCGATCTCATGGCGGTTCGCCTAGATGTTGATAGCCAATCCGTAGACGTTATTGAATGCTTCGCCCACGGCTTCATAAATGGTGGGATGCGCGTGAATGGTGGACATCATGGTTTCCACAGTAGCTTCCGACTCCATGGCCGTGACGGCTTCCGAAATCAACTCGTACGCTTCGGGGCCGATGATGTGAACGCCCAGGATTTCTCCGAAGCGCTCGTCGGAGATGATTTTGACAAAGCCTTCGTGCTTGCCAAGGATCGTTGCTTTGCTGTTACCGGCAAACGGAAATTTTCCGACTTTCACCTTAAAGCCCTGGGCTTTTGCCTGCGCTTCGGACAAGCCGACGCTGCCGATACCAGGGTCCGTGTAGGTTGCGCCGGGGATGCGGTTTCGATTGATAGGCTGCGCGGGCTTACCGGCAATATGAGAAACCGCAATCATGCCTTCCGCCGTGGCGACATGAGCCAGTTGGGGAGTTCCCGCGACGATATCACCGATAGCGTATAAGCCAGGCTCCCCGGTGCGTTGTTGCTCATCGACTTTAACAAAGCCACGGTCGATCTCTGTCTTTGTGTTTTCCAGGCCGATGTTGTCGGTGTTCGGTTTACGGCCTACGGCGACCAGAAGCTTTTCAAACTCTATCTCCTCTTTCCCGCCGTTGGCAAGAGTGGCGCTCAGGCTGACGCTGTTGGCGTTCTTGCGGATGTTCTCGGCTTTCGCGCCGGTTTCGATGCGGATGCCGGTTTTCTTGAAGTGCTTTTCGAGTTCCTTGGAGATTTCCTCATCTTCGACGGGAACCAGGCGGGGCAGCATTTCGAGGATCGTGACCTTTGAGCCGAAGCGGTTGAAGATGGAGGCAAACTCAACGCCGACCGCGCCCGCTCCGATGATGCCAAGCGTTTTTGGAACGGCGGGCATGTCGAGGATTTCGATGTTGGTCAGGATTTGGTTGGCATCCGATTGCAAGCCGGGCAACATGCGGGCTTCCGATCCGGTTGCCAGAATGATGTTTTTGGTTTCGACGGTCTGATTGCCTTTTTCACCCTGAACTTCTATGCGGCCGCCACCGAGCAGACGCGCGTAGCCTTTGATCACGTCCACCTTGTTTTTACGCATCAGGAAGTCGATGCCTTTGGAATGCTTGGTGACAATTTTGTTCTTGCGGTCAAGAACTTTCGCATAATCCAGCCGTGGATCTTTGCATTGAATACCTTCCGCTTCAGGATTTTTGAAATAGTCCCAAACGTCCGCAGTGTGGAGAAGAGATTTGGTGGGTATACAGCCGACCAGAAGGCAAGTTCCGCCGAGCCTGGGCTGTTTTTCCATGAGAGCTGTTTTTAAACCGTATTGGCCAGCCCGCACAGCAGCGGAATAACCGCCGGGGCCACTGCCAATCACTACGACATCGTACGCCATTTTCGTCTCAAGTGTAACATTCGAAGCCTTATTTTTCATTGATTTCCGAGAACCCGACCCTGCGTCCCGCCCCGGGAGAAACGGCGGCGGCTACGCGTACGTATCATGGTTGAAGAGTTATGTATTCACTCCCTTGCGCCATGCTGATTTTTGCCTGGACATTAGGGCCTTGGGCGCTTGCCAGCGCGGCTCAAACGGCGGATGGGCCTGCTCAGCCTAAAAGAAAGGAGCCTCCGCCGGGTGTTCTCCATGCCGTGGCGGTTCAGGGCAACCGCTTGTATCCTTCCGAGGATATTATTCGCGCTTCGGGTTTGCGCATCGGGCAGCGTGTGACGGCGCAGGTGATTGAAGCAAGCCGTTTGAAGGTTTTAGCGACAGAGTTGTTCGATAGCGTGTCGGACCAATACAAGTTCAGCAGCGCCACTCCAGCTTATGACGTGACGTTTGAAGTGGCGGAGAACCAGCAACTCTTCCCCATGCGGTTTGAGCGTTTAGGCGATGTATCGCCGGAAGGGGCGAAACAGTATTTGCGGGAGCATGTAGAGCTGTATTCGGATCGCATACCGGGAACGGAAGGGGTTTTGCGGCGGTATACGGCAGCGGTGCAGGAGCTGGTATCGAAATCACATCCGGAAATCAAGGTGAAGGCGCAGGTTTCGAATGACGATCCTAAACAGTTAGCTGTGCTGTTTACCTCGAATGCTCCCGCGCCGACGATTTCACAAGTGGTCGTGACGGGTAATCAGGCGATCGATACGGGGACGATACTGCGGGCAGTGAATCAGGTAGCCATTGGCGTGCCGGTTACTGAGACACGGATCAAAATGGTTTTGGACGGCGCCATCAAGCCGCTTTACGCAGCCAAGGGCTACGCGGCTGTGAGCTTTCCCAAGGTGGAAACGGAGCCTTCGACGGCCAATCTTGGCGTGGTGCTGAAGGTGGACATCAAGGAGGGACCAGCCTTTAAGTTTGGCGCGATCCGCTTTCATGGAAACGGCATGGATGAGGAAGAGATCCGGTCGAATATCCCGTTCAAGCCGGGACAGACGTTTAACAGCGAACAGGTAGACAATTTTCGTTTGGACATGATTCGCCGCATGAAGCGGCGCGGGCTGCTGGATGCCGACGTGACAACAGAGACAGAGCCGGACGACACGAAGCGGCTGGTGAACGTGGTTTACAACGTTGTGCCGGGAAGTGTTTACAACTTCCAAAGACTGGATATTCGCGGGTTGGATATTACGACCGAGCCGGTGATTGCTAAGTTGTGGGGCGAAAAACCGGGGGTGCCGTTCAACCCGGAGTATCCGGATTTCTTTCTGAAGCGGGTTCAAGAGCAAGGCTTATTTGATAATCTCGGCAAGACGCAATCGGACTACACGGCGGACGCTTCCACACATACCGTAACCGTGCATCTGTACTTCAAAGGCGGAAAATCGGCGAAGGATAAAACACGCGAAAAGCAGGAAGAACAAGAGCGCCAGAAAAGTGATGACACCCAGAGTCCCTATCCGCCGCTGTAACGGTATTGCCGTTTATCCTGGCTCTTTTGATCCGTTAACGAATGGGCACCTCGATATGATTTCGCGGGGATGCCGGTTATTTGATCAGCTCATTGTCGCGGTATTAGTTAATTCGCAGAAACAGCCGCTTTTCGAGATACCGGAGCGGTTAGGGATGATTCGGGAGGCAACGGAGCATCTGCCTAATATCCAGGTCGATTCGTTCGAAGGATTGCTGGTGGATTATGTGGCGCGGCGTGGTGCTGACGTTGTTTTGCGCGGTATTCGAGCCATTTCTGATTACGAAATGGAGCTGCAAATGGCATTATTGAACCGGCGCATGAGACCGCGGATGGAAACAGTGTTTCTGATGGCCAGCGAGGCCCACTCTTTCCTTAGTTCGCGCATGGTCAAGGAGATCTTCAGGCTCGGCGGGGATGTAACTGGTTTTGTGCCGGAGATTGTGGCAAAATATTTGCGCACAAAGATGCCGCCACACGCTACAGTAGGTAATTAATTATGCAAGCCACTGCCGAGATTGCCCAGCGTATCTCCACCATTAGTGTTTCTTCCACATTGAAGGTTTCCGCCGATGCCGACCGTTTGCGCCGCGAGGGCGTGGATGTGGTTGACTTCGGGGCCGGGGAGCCGGATTTTCCGACGCCGCAGAATATTAAAGAAGCCGCAGTGAAGGCGATTGAAGCAAACTTCACGAAGTACACAAACGCGGGCGGCACCCCTGAATTGCGGGAAGCGATCTGCGAACGGCACCGGCTGGATTTCGGCACAAACTATTCAGCTGCCGAGTGCCTGGTGACGGTGGGCGGCAAGCACGCGATATTTAATCTAATTCAGGCGCTGGTTGATCCGGGTGATGAGGTGATTATTCCGGTTCCCTATTGGGTCACTTACAAAGACGTGGTGAACTATGCGGGTGGCTTGTGCGTGTTTGTCGAAGCGGATGAAAAGACGGGCTTCGAAGTAAGCGCCGCTGCGATCGAGCGGCACCTCACCCCGAAAACTAAACTCGTAATTATTAATTCGCCTTGTAACCCGAGCGGGTCCGTACTTTCAAAAGAGGAGTTTCAGAAGATCTTCGATTTAACAGCCAGGCGCGGAATTTATCTGATGACGGATGAGTGCTACTGCCACTTTCTGTACGAAGATAAGCCGTTTTCCATTGCAGCCGCGCCGGGCGCAAAAGAGACCGTTGTCGTAGCAGGTTCGCTTTCGAAAACCTACGCGATGACAGGGTGGCGTATTGGATTCGCGCTAGCACCGACACCGATTATTGGAGCAATGATGAAGCTGCAAAGCCATAGCACCTCTAATCCGACCTCCATTGCGCAGAAAGCGGCTCTCGAAGCCATGCGGGGACCGCAGGATTCCGTGGGCACGATGCTTGCCGAGTATCGCAAGCGGCGTGACTTTGTCGTCGAGCGACTCCAACAAATTCCAGGCGTCACAATTGCGATGCCAAAAGGGGCGTTTTACGCGTATCCGAATATCGGTATTGCATTTGGAAGCGGGCGCGTGAAGAATTCGATGGAATTTTCAACTGAGCTGCTGGCGAAGGCACACGTGGCGGTTGTTCCAGGCGAAGCGTTCGGCACGAATGATCATGTTCGTATTTCGTACGCAACGAGCATGGAAGAGTTGGATCGCGGCTTGGACCGGATTCACCAGTTTATTGATACCTTACGGTGATGGAAACGCTCATTGCGTTTCTCCTGCTTTTGCTCTGCGCCGCTCCGGGCCAGAGCCGGTCACAACGTCACGGCCGTGGCGCATACGGCACCGCATTTGATCACTACCTTCTAACGCTGTCCTGGTCGCCTGAGTATTGCCATGGGCATCCCGCCGACGAGCAATGCGCGGCTGGTAAGCACTTCGGCTTTGTGGTGCATGGGTTATGGCCGGAGTACCGGAGCGGCGGCGGGCCGCAGAACTGCAGTCATCAACCGGGTCTTGCGAACCCATCGTCCATGCTGGATATAATGCCGAGCCTGCATCTCATTCAGCATGAGTGGACGACGCATGGCACGTGTAGTGGGCTTAATGCTGATACTTATTTTGGCTCCATCCGCAAAGCATTTACCGCAACGACTATTCCGGCTCAATTTAAGGGCACAAGTCAGCAATTAACGCTGAGCCCATTGCAGATTGAACAAGCGTTCCAACAGGCGAATCCAGGATTGCCAAAGGGAGGCATTCTGGTGACTTGTCCGAGCAATTTTTTACAAGGCGTGGAGATTTGTTTAGACAAGAGCTTAAATCATATTGCCTGTCCGGCGCCGCGAGATTGCAACGCACGGTCGGTCAAGGTTCCGCCCATTCAATAAAGCTCTCAAGCAAGCTACGGACTGCGCTGAGCTGCGCCGTTGGAAGCCGGTCGAGATAAGCATGAGCCTGTTGCCGTTCGTGAGCTAAATCCGTCATTGCATTACTTCCTTTCCAAATAACAGCATATCCGCGCTTACGACGAGCGCCATCGAACAAGGTTCGCGACGGGTTTGTTGTGACGCGTGATCTGAACTGTCTCGCCATTCTCGACGGCTTTCAGCAGCTCGGGAAGCTTCGCTTTGGCGTATGCGGAAGTGACGACGCGCATGCCTCTACTATATGAAAGTTGTACAAAGTTTTTGTACTAGTCCCATATGCTTGCCCGAAATAGAGACTTCTGCAGAAAGCGACTCCGGCCTGGAGCCGATCACGGATCAAGGTTCCATCAATTCCGTAGGGCTTTGCTTGTAACCAATAGGAAATGGTCCGGGTGGTATGCTCGGGGCGAGGGCGTGCGTTTGAAGCGGCGAAATGCGTTGCTGTTAGCGGGGGGTGCTTTTACGTTTCTCTGCACGGCGTATGCACTTGACCGTACGCTGCCGAAACCGTTTCGTGAGTTGCCGGGGGTGGAATATCGGATTGGCACGATTCCGCTACCGCCGGACTATCAGGCAAAGACGGAGTGGGCTTTTGCGCGGCTGATGTTTCCGCCAGGGTGGAACAACGGGTACGAGGGACGCGATAATCCAGCTTGGTGGGAGGGGACTTCGCTGTGGTCACAAGATTTTCCTCGGGCAGACCGGCACTTTTCGGAGGCGGTGCGTCGGTTGACGCGGGTAAATACTCGTTCAGTCGAGCAGCTTGTGAATCTGGATGAGGGCGATGATGTGTACAACTGGCCTTGGCTGTATGCGGTGCAGGTGGGTGAGTGGGGGTTAACCGACGGGCAAGCGAAGAAGTTGCGCGACTATCTATTGCGCGGCGGGTTTTTCATGGCTGATGACCTGCACGGCACGGTGGAATGGCAGGTCTTTGAAGAGAGCATGAAGCGGGTTTTTCCGGATCGTCCGATTGTAGATATTCCCAATAATGACGCGGTGTTTCACACGGTTTATGATCTGGACGACCGGTATCAGATTGTGGGCGCCAGTCACCTTGGGGAAGGCCATAAGCTGGATGGGTATGTGGCGCGGTGGCGTGGAATTTATGACGATAAAGGCCACTTGATGGTCGCGATTTCGTTCAACTCCGATCTTGGGGATGCGTGGGAGTGGGCGGATGAGCCAGGATACCCAGAAAAGTATTCGGCGTTGGCGGTGCGGCTAGGCGTGAACTATATTGTGTATGCGATGACGCACTGAGGGGCCGTCCCGGATGGTGTCACTGCTTACCGCTAGTTCTTTGGACCTTCGACATGTGACATGTGCGGGTAATGACCCGCGAGGTACAGATCGCAGACGATGACACGAGTCGCCGATGTCACATCCGTGCTGAGGAAGTATAATCCGGAGATCGGATCGCGAGGTAAGTCCCATGAGTGCCATCCAGAACCAAAAGGCAGCTCGCTTTCGCGCGCTTCACGACGGCCCTGGAGCCTTCGTCATTCCGAATCCCTGGGATATCGGCTCCGCCCGCATTCTCGCCGGTCTTGGTTTCCAGGCATTGGCTACGTCGAGCGCTGCCTCTGCCTGTGCCCTGGGTCGAAGGGATGGCGGGTTGACGCGCGAGGAGGCGCTGGCGCACGCGCGCTTGATTGTTGATGCGACCGATTTGCCCGTTTCGGCGGATCTCGAAAAGGGTTTTGGCGACGCGCCGGAAGCTGTGGCGGAAACCATCCGACTTGCGGCAGAGGTGGGACTTGTTGGCTGCACGATCGAGGATGCGACTCGCAACCAGGAGGCTCCCCTCTACGATCTTTCATTGGCGGTCGAACGGATTGCAGCCGCCGCGCAGGCCGCACGCGCCCTCCCGTTTTCGTTTATGCTGACTGCGCGGGCGCACAATTTTCTCTATGCAGCCCCCAGCCTGGACGAGACCATCAGCCGCCTGCAAGCTTTCGAACAAGCGGGAGCCGATGTGCTTTTCGCCCCTGGCCTGCCTGCCCTAGCCTCGGTGCGCGCCGTCTGTGCATCGGTGTCGAAGCCTTTCAATTTCATGGCCGGAATCAAAGGCAAATCCTTTTCCGTCGGCGCACTCGCCGCAGCCGGCGTCAGGCGCATCAGCCTGGCGACCGCACTCTATCGTGCGGCCATGACCGGTCTCCTCGATGCTGCACGCGAGGTGAAAGACACAGGCCAGTTCGGTTTCATCGACCGATCCGTGACAACGCCAGAATTAAACAACCTTATGGAAACATGACCGCGCCTTGGACTACGATGCGAATTCGAAACTGGCGAGTTGAGGTCAGCGGTATAACGAGCTATTTTCGATCAAGAGGCTGGGGCATCGGAGAAGTGCTGGAGAACTGCCCTGGCAGGCGCCAGTTGCCGGATGATCACGGATAGACGCTGTGAATCCGGCCCCGAACAAGAGTACGTTATACCACTCGGCGTTCCTTCAGTACAATCCACTTTCCCTTAAACGCCCCGAATGTCCTCCGCTTTTGCGGAAGCTGTCCAGGCAGGTGCAACGCCTGCGCTGCAGAAAAACTTAATTTCTTCATTTTTGTGCTCGCACTGACAATAATCGCGTTCGATTCCCAGCGCTGCTGCCTGTCGGCAGTACTCGCTGCAGTAAAGCTCATTGTTTTGCACGGCACATTGACAAGGACCGTAATTACAATGCAAGGGTCTTGCCACTCTCGGCGCGAATTCTTTGGCTGAAGTGTTCATTATTTACCTATCCAGTAATTTTCTGCAAAATCTACGGACGCCATTCCACACCTGTTAAGTCGTGATTTGCCGGAGCTTTCACAAGACCCTAGGTGATTGCCGCCTCGTCTTACAAAGGCTTATGAGCGGTCTCCACGGACTCCACATCTTGGAGGAACACAAAGCAAAGCCGGCCCTCCCAGCGCACTTGGATCGTCCGTTCGTTAAAGCCCTGCCCGCAAACCTGTAAACAGGCACCCTTCGGGACAGGAGTGATTTGTCTTGAGTGAGATCCGCTATTGGTTGAAATTAGTTCTAGAGCCGAGATTTCCTTTGGCACCGTAATAGTTTGCTGAAACGGGAAGAACTCGGGAGAAGACTGCAAATGTATATTCATTAATGCTTAAAGGGACTGTCTAAAAGTTAGCAGACATTTAATGCATGGTCTAGTATTATTTCCAAAGTACTAGTACTTAAAATTTGGAAACGTGTGCATTTAGTCGACTCGTAATAGTGCTTACTAGTTGGCTATGCGTTTGTATTGGGCCAGCAGCACGCAGAAGCCTGGAAATAGAGCAAATGTTTAGTTGTGGGTGCTGGTTGCCTAATGGGTTTTAACTTTGCCCCAAAAAATGCTGCAGTCGCCGATGTCGGCCTGATTTGGGAAGAGCTGGGGCAGTTGCATTTCGTCGATGCGGTCATCTTTACAGCTCTCGACGGTGGCGAACTTCCCGGCTTTCACTTGTTCGTTAAGTTCACGTTCGGAAACAATGTGGAACAACGCTTCTTGCCGTGGCGGCAGGTCGAGTTTGTGCGAGTAGGAGAATTCCATGCCGGGAGGAGGAGTGCGGCGGAGCAGGAAATAGACTTGCTCGTCGGCATAGAGCCTGGCATTCGGGGGAGTAACTTCGCGGATTTTCTTCGCAATGTTTTCGTAGTGCTTCCAGGTGGTGGCGGCGCGATTGTCGAAGAGCATTTTTCCTAACGAGAGAACCAGGAGGGTGCTGAGCACCAAAGTCGGCCAGAAGGGACGAGCAGGGCTGGCGAGACGCGAACCAACCGCGTATAGGCCAATAACCGCGACGGCGCTACAGAACGGAACGGCGAAGATGAAATAACGCTGGAAGGTGGGGTGGGCTGTCGCGATGTAAAGAACCAGCGCGCCGCCGAGCCAAGCGCACAAGTAAAGTTCGGCAAGGTACCGGCGTTCCCATTCCGACTGTTTCCTGAGGAAAAAGAGTCCGGCGAGCGCGAGCAAGCCTGTCATAAGCGCGGGAGTGGAGTTGAGCCAAGCAGTGAGGACGTCGATATCGTGTGTCGTCGCGCCATTCCACTTTACTCGGCGGAAAAGGGCTTGATACTGCACGATGTTGAAGAACGTTTGCTGTGGGGCCTTAACGAAAAGCCAGATCATGGGCGCAAAGGAAACGACGCATCCGAAGCAGAAGGCCAAGGCCTTGCTCCAACGACTGCCTTGTAAGTTGTAAACCAAGAGCCAGAGCAGAAGCACCGGCGCAACGGGAGCGGTCAGAAGCGTGCTGCCCGCAGCCGCGCCCGCACAGAGACCGGCGGCGAACGCCCATAGCCAGGGGCTGCGCGAAACGGTGTTTATGGTGAGCCGGAAAGCGGCAACCGATAGAAAGAGGCCGGACGCGTAGGATTGAGCAATGGGGCCGAATTGCACAACAATGTCGTTAAAGCCGGTGAGGCCCGCCACGGCCAAGGCGCAAGGGAAGCGCCAGCGCGGGACGGGAAAGCGCTTGAGGATGAAATCGGCAATAAGATAGACGCCCCCGGCAATCAGTAAAGCGGCGGTAACGTGCGTGACGCGCCAGGTTTGGCCAAATAGGCGCATCCAGGCGACGTTCCAGTAGACATTTAGCAGAGTTTGCGGAAAACAGAAGTTAATATAGGGTATTTTGCCGTTATCGGTCAGCTGAGCGGCTAAGAGATGAAAGCCTTCGTCCCACACAAAAGCCATGGTCTGCGAATAGAGGAGCAGGCCGACCGTGTAGAAAGCAAGGCAAGTCCATAGAAGCTGGGATGCCCGGCGGTTTGGGGGAGCGGGAGAGGCGCGTACTGATGGGGCTTGTTCCTGTGAGGCTGAAACTGTGTCCACTGGGCGTGATAATACGACGGTGGAGATTCCCAGTTCAAGCAGTAAAGTTTGGATCTGCGTAAAGGTTACAAAGAATTAATGGAGATCGCCATTCCTGATCTGGCACTATGGTGATTATCGCTCATGTTTGATTGGTCACTGGACCCCCGGTCCCAGCTTGCTTTTTTGTGCCTGCTCACGGCTTTTGTTTTTTGGAATAACGATTTGTTGTTCTTTATGTTTGGGCTAATGGCAGCTTACTCGCAGATTAGCCGCTCCATGTCCTAGCTTTGTCTATCCGGCGCGAGGGGAGACTCGTCGTAGCGCTTCCATAAGTCTTCGGGGTCCCGGAAGATGGCGATACAGCCAGCTTCGCTCAGGTCCTTTTCCGGAAATCCGCCGCAAAGCACTCCTACGGTTCGTACGCCAGCCTTTCCCGCTGCTTCCGCATCGTGCGGGCTGTCTCCCACAATGACCACATCCTCCGGCTCAATGTCGCTGCCTAGCCGGTCGAGAGCCGCTTCAAAGATGTCCGGGTGCGGTTTTGAGCGTTTGGCGTCGGCGGAAGAGGTTTCCGCGTCCACCAAATCATCGACCCTGGCGATGCGCTCGAACGTTTTCAGCTCATCGCCTTTTGCGGAGGAGGCCACCGCTGGTTTCTGGCCGTGCGCCTTCACTTTCTCGAATAGTTCCCGGACGTAGGGAAATGGCTTTACTTTCGAGAGGTACTTGTCTTTGAATAGCTGGCTGCGGTATTCGGTAATGGCCTTGCCCTTTTGTTTTTGATCCTCTTCCGACAGGAAAACCGGGAGAAGCTGATCCCCACCTTTGCCGATTTGACTGCGGATCTTGTTGAAGGGGAAATCATAACCGAACTTTTTAAATGCTTCTTGCCAAGCTCCGGCATGCAAATCGACGGAATCGAGCAGGGTTCCGTCGATATCGAAAATGACTGCTTTTACCATGTAGGCTCCAAGTTCGTGGGACTACAATGTGTCCTTTCGTGCTTCACAGGAATGTAATATTCCGCTCCTTATGCGCCAGCGGGACCGGTATTAACATCAGAGTAGTGTTGCGCTTCCTAAGCGCATCCAATCAAAAGCAGATGTCGATAACGCCGACGAATATTAGTTCCATTGTTCCGGATGAGGTGAAATCCGCTCACGATGCCGGGTTACGGTATGTGATTCCAAAAGGACCAGGTATTCGGCGTGAGCAGAGAGGCGATGAATTTGTCTATTTGGATGCGCGCGATCAGCCGATCAATGATCCGGAAACCCTGGGACGCATTCGGTCCCTAGTAATTCCTCCGGCATGGACGTCGGTCTGGATCTGTCCGAGCAAGAACGGGCATATCCAGGCAGTAGGCTGGGACGCAAAGGGCCGAAAACAGTACCGGTATCATCCGGCGTACCGCGAGGCTCGGGATCTGGTGAAATTCGACCGCATGCTGGCGTTTGGCAAGGTATTGCCTCGCATCAGGCGCATCGTGAATCGCGACTTAAGCCGGCGTGGGATGCCGAAGCGGAAAGTGCTGGCGGCGGTGGTGAAACTGCTGGAGACCACCTACATTCGTATCGGTAACGAAGAGTATGCGGAAGAAAATGGATCGTTTGGACTGACAACCCTCCGCAACCGGCATTGCCAGATTTTAGGCGATGTTCTCAAATTTAAATTTCGCGGCAAGAGCGGCCAGCATCATGAGATTACGTTAGAAGATAAGCGTCTGGCGAAGGTGCTGCGACGCTGCAAAGATATTCCGGGCAGTTCGCTGCTGGAGTATATCGACAGTAATGGCCAGCCGCAGAATATCGAATCCGGGGACGTGAATGAGTATCTGCGGCAGATTAGCGGCGGCGATTTCACGGCTAAGGACTTCCGTACTTGGGGAGGCACCTGTCTGGCAGCCAATTACCTGCTGGAACAGTTTATTGACGACGCTCCCAATGAAGATGGCACAATGTCGGCGAAAGCCGTAAAAACGGCTTTGGTGGATGTTGTGAAGAGTGTCGCATGCAAACTCGGCAATAAGCCAGCGACTTGCCGGAAGTACTATATTCACCCGACTGTTTTAGAGACATTCTCGGCAGGTACGTTACGTACGTTTGCGGAGAGGTATCGTGATAGCCGAAGCAACTATGTCTATGAGCAGATTGTATTGGCGCTTATTAGACCAATGAAGCGGGCCAGGACTCGCATTAAAACAGCTCAGGCGGCCTGATGCTCGAAGTATGCATCTGGCGGGGTTACGATCAGCATCAGAGTGGCGCCTCCGTGGGGAGCATGGTCGAATTCATGGTAAAGAGTTAAGACTTCGGTGAGTTCTTCATCCATGCCAATAATGATTTTCATATCCAACTGCCAAGAGCACATGCCACGGAGTTGGCAGAGCAAGTCGTTGTAGGTCAGAGGCAATGTTGGCGTGACGCAGGACTCGCACTCCAGACTCAGCAGGAGCGTTCCATCCCCTGCCCAAGTGTAACGGAGGTCAACGGCCTTCCAGACTGCGCCAAAGTATAGAGCTTGGACAGGCATCGCAAGTTCGGCCTGTTCACACCTGACTAGCTGGCTATGTAAGTTGTTATAAGTGATAAAAACTAGTGTATTGCTGATTTAGAAGTTCTTACATCAGTTTTTTGAATGGAAGCAATCAAATAGCGGCTATATCACTCAACAAAAGGGACATCGCCCCTTGAAGCAGGAACGATGTCCCTAAATGTTTACTTAACGACAAAGCTTACAAAAGCTGGATTAAGCTCTTCCGGTTACCTTGTCCCATCCGTAGCGGATTGAATTCTTCATCTTGTCCCAAGTGCTGTTGGGGTAGCGGCGGCCATAATCGGCGCGCAAATCGCTTTCCACCTCAGAGAAGCTCTTTCCTTTGTAGCGCGGATCGGACGCCATGTCATAGCCATAGCGATAAGAGGGCGCGTAGGTGTCGTAAGACGCTCCGCTTGTACCATAGTTGGTCTGGAAGTCACGACGGAAATCAGAGTCGTCGAAAGCGGCTCCGGTGGATGTGGTGCCTGTACCGGTTCTGGCGCCAGTGGTAGAGGAAGTATCGGTCGTTGTCTCAGTAATGGGCTGCACATCGACTTCGGTATGCCGCACAGTGTCGCGCACGGTTTCGGTTCTTTGCGAGGTTTCTTTCCCCACGCGAACTTCTTCCACCACTCGCGCCTGTTTCGAGACCACCGGCTGTTCGGCGTATTCCTCTACTTCGATGACTTCATCCTGGCCGGTTCTCAGGTCAGCATCAGTCACAGGGCGATTCACAGGCCGACGCTCCACGCGTACACGCTCTTCCTGCAGATTGATACTTTCTTCTACAGGTTGTTCAATCACCCGGGAGTAGACGCGGACGCCGCCGCGCAGCACGCGGCGCTTCCCTACCTGCAATTCTTCTTCAACAACCGGGATTGACTCCGATGTGTTTGCCGCAGTGTTTGTTCTGGGGCCGCCGGTAGTACCAGCAGTTCCCAAAGCGGTAGTGTTTGCTGCCCCGGTTGTTCCATAGTTTGAAGTGCCCGTCGTTGATCCACCGGCATAAGCGTCGTCGGTATGGACGTTCACAGGAGAGTGACGGTTGAGAATGTCTTCAATGCGATCAATCTGGTTCTCATCCGCGTCAACACTTAATAAGTACCCGCCTTCGCTGTAGGCCCGTTCGTAACCAGACGTCTCTGTGTCATCAGCGCCAAAGAGCGATTTAAACCAGCCGGTGATTCCGCCCTCATGTGCGGTGGTTCTCGATCCGTAGTCGCTCGTATTTGAGCCAGAGCCGGTGGTGGAAGCGCCACTGCCCGAGCTTTCCAGGTAAATATCTCCTCGATTGATACCTGCTGCCTGTAAATCCTGCGCCGCCGCCTGTGCGTCAGCGCTGTTACGGAAAGCAGCAATCACTGTCGATTTCGTTGTGGAAGCCATAAATTTGTTCCTTTTTACTGGACGAATCTCTTACTCCTCTAAGACGTCAGGAGCAATAAATCGCTTCACGGTTTCTAGTAAAAATTCGATTGCAAGTTTGCTGATTTGGTATGTTTTGGCCCAGGTCTGGAGCGCACTGCATCCCAAGGGCAGAGGATTGATGGCGAAAAAAGGCGAAGTGGTTGTTATTACTGGAGCATCGGCGGGAATCGGCAGGGCTGCGGTTGAGCAGTTTGCGCGGCGGGGCGCGCGCATTGGATTGATCGCGCGAGACCAGAACCGTTTACAGGCAACAAAGCGCGAGGTCCAACAGCTAGGCGGAGAGGCTTTGCCGCTGTCTGTTGACGTGGCGGATGCTGATGCCGTTGAAAATGCAGCAGCCAGAGTTGAAAATGAGTTTGGGCCGCTGGATGTCTGGATCAATAGCGCGATGGCAAATGTGGTAGCGCCGGTGATCGAGATACGGCCGGAGGAGTTCAAGCGTGCCACGGAGGTGACGTACTTAGGTTTTGTTTACGGCACCATGGCAGCGCTGAGACGGATGGTTCCACGGGATAAAGGTACGATTGTGCAAGTTGGCTCCGGGCTCGCTTTCCGGTCCATTCCGCTCCAAGCGGCGTATTGCGGGGCGAAACACGCGATCTTGGGCTTTACGGACTCACTCCGATCCGAGCTCATTCATCAAAAGAGCAAGGTTCATGTCACTGTAGTGCAATTAGCCGCGATGAACACGCCACAGTTTAGCTGGTGCCGCACGCGCGTGCCGCGTCGATTGCAGCCGGTCCCTCCGATTTACCAGCCGGAAGTAGCGGCCCGCGCGATTTACTGGGCGGCTCATCATAGACGGAGGGAAGTATTTGTCGGCGCATCAACGCCAGCGGTGATTTATGGCCAAAATCTTTTCCCCGGCCTTGCCGACTGGTTTTTGGGCAAGGCCGGATACAAGCTGCAGCAAACCTCCCAAACAATTGATCCCGAGCGGCCTGACAACCTTTTTGAGCCGGTGCCGGGGGAGTTCGCGGCGCGTGGCATTCTCTCGGATAAGGCCATCAACTTCAGCCTGCAAAGTTGGGCGAGCCTCCATCGCGGATGGGCAGGACTTGCGACTAGCGCGCTTGCGGGCGCGGGAGTGCTGCTTTGGAAGAGACGGCGGTAAATCGAATACTCATTCGTACCGGAGCGCCGTAACTGGCTCCACGCGCATGGCTCGAAGCGCGGGCAATAGGGAGGCGGCTACCGTTGTCGTGAGGAGCATGGCAATCGTCACGACGAACGAGGAGGCGTCAAAGCGCGATACACCAAAGAGGAATCCTTCTAAAGAGCGAGTGAGCAGCAGAGCTGCCGCTATGCCGACAATCACACCGATAATGCCCATCATTGCTCCCTGGCCGATCACTTGAAGGAGCAACTGCCAGGGCTGTGCGCCCAGCGCCATCTTGATGCCGAATTCCGCAGTCCGCCGCTCGACTGAGTACGAAATCACGCCATAGATTCCAACGGTGGCGAGTCCCAACGCCAGAACGGAGAACATCGTGAGAATGAGAGTAAGGAAACGCGGTCTTGAATTGGCAGCGGCAACTACATCTTCCATCGTGCGGACTTTGGCGAGCGGCAGGCTCGCATCAATGGAAGCCACGGCGCGGCGGACTTCAGCGGTTATTGAAAGCGGGTCTCCCGACGTTTTGAGGGCGATGTTCGGCGTGGATAATCCGTTTTGCGCCATGCGCCATGGAATAAACAGCTCGGTTCCAGCGGGCTTATCGATGCCGCCGTTCTTCATATCAGCAACAACTCCAACAACAGTGAACCAAGGAAGTCGTTTCGCGCTGCTTGGACGCACGTGCCTGCCGATGGCCGACTGGTGCGGCCAGAAAGCATGGGCCATTGCGGCATTAATCACTAAACCGGGAGTTTCCTTGGTGCCGTCACGGCCCTCCAGGAAGCGGCCCTCGACCAAGCGCGCCCCTACTGTCTCAAAGAAGCGGTCTCCCACAATTTGGTAGTACGCCACGTTTTGAATGGGTCCGTTGGGGACGGGAACGAAGCCTTCAATATCCGTATCATTGTCATTTTCTTGCCTTAGTGGCGGCAACCCATACATGACGGTAGCGGACTGGACACCAGGCAGTTCGGCCAAGCGTGCCTGCAGCAGTGTCCAGAAGTTTTGCTTGCTCGATGGACCTTTGTAGGTTGCATCCGGCAACGTGATGTTAAACGTGAGAATGCGATCGGGGTTGAATCCAGGATTCACCTGCTGTAATTTCCAGAAGCCTCGTACCATGAGTCCCGCGCCCGCCACAAGCAGAAATGCCATTGCCATCTGCGCGGTCACGAGCACCCAACGAAAGCGGTTCGAACTCCGGGTTGCTGAAGCGCGGCCACTGGATGCCTTCAACGTTTCATAGACACGTACCGCCGAGACATGCACAAACGGAGCGAGACCGAAAAGTACTCCCGTCAACAACGAAACGGCGAGAGTGAACAGTAGGACCGACCAATCCAAACTAATTTCTTCCGCTCGCGGGATGCTGCCTGAATTAGCGGCTCGAATCAGGTTTAAGCTTTCGAAGGCGAGCACCACTCCGAGCGCCCCTCCGACGAGCGAGAGCAACGCGCCTTCTGTGATGAACTGCTTCAGCAGACTGCCGGTGGATGCGCCAACAGCACGGCGGATCGCGATCTCGCGCTGCCGTGCCTCACTGCGGGCGAGCAGCAGGTTGGCGACGTTTACGCATGCGATCAGCAGGACAAAGACAACCGCGCCCAATAACAGCAACATGGCTTTTCGAACTCCGCCGATCACTTCGTCATAGAAGGAGTACATCGAAACAGGATGCGTTTTCGGATTAAAAACGTGATTTTTGGGCGATGCGGCTTCACCCCAACGGGCAACCAGGCGTGACATTTCGTCGCGAGCTTGGGTCAGAGTGACTCCAGACCGCAGGCGAGCCAAAACATTGTAGTTGTGACCGCCGCGATTGGCGCTTTTCGAGTTCAACTGTAGCGCCGTCCAGACTTCTGTCTGATCCACCTGACCGGGCGGGAAAACGAATCCTTGCGGCATAACGGCAATGACGGTAGCCTTTGCGCCGTTCAGATAAGTTTGTTTCCCGATCACGTGGGGATCACCGGCGAAGTCGCGTTTCCAGAGTCCATGGGAGAGCATTACCACGGGTGGCGCTCCTGGTACATCGTCCTGCGGCGTGATGAGATGGCCGAGGAGCGGTTTTGCCGCTAGCAGCTTGGGGATTTCCGCGCTGACTTCAGCGACGGTGGCGCGAATGGGCTGGTTCACACCGGCGATGTTCATACTGGTCGTATCCCAGGCTCCAATGGCTTCGAACGACTTGGCTGCGGTTTTCAGGTCGAAAACTTCCGGCTCCGATATCCAGAATTTAGACAGCCCTCCGCCGGGAAATGTGGGAAATTCCGTGTATAGGCGGACAAGGCGGTCCGAGTTTGGGTAAGGGAGTGGTTGCAGGATAACCGCGTTCACAATGCTGAAGATGGCGGAGGTGGCTCCAATGCCGAGGGTCAGGCAGATCAGGGCGGCAAGCGTGAATCCGGGAGTACGAAGCAGTGTTCGAACGGCGTAACGAAGCGTTTGGACCATTGCTGGTTATTAGGCAGTTTCAGTTCCAGTTTTAGGATGGGTTCTGCGCCTTCCTGCTTTACTTTGCGTGCATCTAGTGCGCGCAAATGGGATTGGCCGTCCCAAAGGTGGACAGGATGCAGGTGAACGTTGCGCTCCTGACTCTGCCTCCGGTGTACGCTTTATCTTGTGAAGGTTACACGTCGGGATTTTGCTTGGTCTGCTGGCGCTCTTGCCGCATCTCCGTTACTGGTTTCGAACAGTGGCGCACAGGAAACGTCCGCCACTGGTGGGCGGAGGCTCAGGTATTGCATTGTTGGTCTGGGCCGCATTTCGATGGATCATTTTATGCCGGCTTGCAAGATGTCGCAGAATTCGCAAGTAACGGCGCTGGTCAGCGGCGACCGGAAGAAGGCTGAGGGGCAGGCTGCCCAATACAGCGTACCGGCAAAGAATATTTACGACTACAAAAATTATGACGATATCGGGGATAACCCCGATATCGACGCCGTCTATATCGCACTGCCGAACAGCATGCACGCCGAGTACACGATTCGCGCTGCTAACGCCGGAAAGCACGTGTTTTGCGAGAAGCCGATGGCGACTACGGTGAAGGACAGCCAGTCAATGATTAACGCTTGCCGCGCTGCCGGTAAAAAGCTGATGATTGCTTACCGGTGCCATTATGAGCCGACCAACTTGCGCGCGATTCAACTGATTCGCGACGGCAAGCTGGGGACGGTCCAAGCGATTGAGAGCGCATTCGGTTTTAACGAAAAAGCGGGTGAGTGGCGGTTAAATCGCAAACTGGCGGGCGGCGGACCACTCATGGACGTTGGAATTTATTGCTTGAACGCGTGTCGTTATTTGACAGGAGAGGAACCTAGCAAAATCGGAGGGTATGCTTCCACCATTGATAAAGATGGACGCTTTGCCGAGGTGGAAGAGAACGTCGGTTGGACGATGCGGTTTCCTTCCGGTATTGTCGCCTCCTGCAACACAACATATGGCGGGCAGATGGAAGGATACTACCGGGTTCACGGTACCAAGGGCTATCTGCACGTGGAACCCGCGTTCAGTTATGAAGGTCTTCATTTAAAAGCGCA
The DNA here is from genome assembly GCA_045807985.1 of Bryobacteraceae bacterium. Taxonomy (GTDB): domain Bacteria; phylum Acidobacteriota; class Terriglobia; order Bryobacterales; family Bryobacteraceae; genus Bog-105. The sequence goes on along the minus strand of JBJMGL010000242.1, from coordinate 1,991 downwards.
AATCAAGGGCGAGCCGCCGATTGATGAGCCAAACACGGCAAAAGACCCATCACAGTTCGTGGCGGAAGCCGATTATTTTTCTCGATGCGTGTTCGACAACAAGGAGCCGCGCAGCAACGGAGAGGAAGGCTTCCGCGATATGCAGTTGATCAACGAGATTTACAAATCTTGCGGGCTGAAGATGGGTCCTTGATGCTTACCGTGAATGGGACCACGGACCAATGCGGGTATCTCGATCAGGCTGTTCCGGTTCCGCCGCCTGGTGTATTCGATTACCTCCGCAGCCATGGCAGCAATAAGTTTACCTGGCAGCCACGTCGGGATGTCCGTATTGCGTGCGGTTGTGGCACGGCGGGTCATTGGCTCACATCCTGAGTTTCTTTTGGTTGGCCGCTCATTGCGCTCCGTTGAGGAGAACGAGAGCGCTCTTCGTCACATGAGTTTTCTGGGATGGTTCGTTCTTCTGCTTCTGTTGACATCAGGCGCAGCTTTTCTCCAGCGCGCACAGCGTTCCGCACAAATAGCTTCTTAAAAGTGTTACTATTCCGCGGAGGAGAGTTTTAATGAGAAAGTGGTTTTTCCTGGCAGCAATCCCTTTTATTATTCCGCAGCTACAGGCGCAATCCTCTGATCCACTCAGCGCTGGCGCAAAAAGCTTGTATACCATGGCGAAGAACAATGTTCTGAAGTCGGCCGAGGAGATGCCCGAATCGGGTTATAGCTTCAAGCCGACAGATAGCGTCCGGACATTTGGACAATTGGTTGGTCACGTAGCCGATGGGCAGTACGAGTTTTGCTCATCAGTGGTCGGGGATGACACCAAAGCGCCGGAAGTGGAGAAAAGCAAAACCACGAAGGCTGATTTGATGGAAGGGTTGAAGACGGCTTTTGATTACTGCGATAAGGCTTATAACGGTCTGACGGATGCCCAGGCTGCCAGTAGTGTTAAGTTTTTTGGCCGTGACATGGCGAAGCTGACGGTCCTTAACTTTAATACTGCTCATACGGACGAGCATTACGGGAATATGGTGACGTATTTACGGATGAAGGGGCTGGTACCTCCTTCGAGCAAGAAGTAACTAACGCTGGCTGACGTCACCGGCAAGCACGCGACGGTTGAAGCTTGTTGACTGCCCACGAGGGACGCTCAAGGATTGCCATTCATGATACTTGAAGTGTTTAGCGAGCAGCACAATTTGTCCGCAGTGGTATGAGTAATGAGCAATCTGGCGATTAATGGCCTGCATGACTGAGTGGGCCTCCCCGCGAATGGTGACAGTGCGTGACAGATCCTGATCAGAGAGTGGCTCCAGTGCGGTGAAGATACATTGCCAGCCCTCTTCCCAAACGGCAAGCAGGGCTTCACGCGTGGCGGGAGGATCGATAAACTCGGCATCACGGTCGCGGTTTTGCTTCTCGCCATCGCTTGTCAGAAAGTCTGTCCAACGCGAGCGCATATTCCCCGCCATGTGCTTCACGATGACAGCGATGGAATTCATTTCGCTGTCCAAGACTGTAAGAAGCTGTTCATCTGTTACTTGCGCCATCGCTCTCTCAGCCAGCTTCTTGTAGTAATGAAATAGTGCGAGTGAGTCCTCAAGATATGAAGTCGTGAGTTTGAGAGGCATAACGTCTTATTATTGGCGACAACAGCAATGACGCGCATACATTTCCGGACCTGTTTAATCGGACGACTTTTCCACCAGCCATGAGTATAGACTAAGAGTATATACTCTGTTATGCCAGCCGAAGAGATCAAGTATGCCAAGCTTTTTCGAAATGGAAACAGTCAAGCCGTTCGACTGCCGCAGGAGTTTCGCTTTCAGGGCGACAAGGTGCGCGTCCGTCGACATGGACGAGGAGTGCTGCTGGAGCCGATGACGTTCGATCTGAAAGCTTGGTTCGCGGAGATGCATGGAGGTGAACCGTTCGAGATTGAACTCGGAGAGCAGCCCCTGCCTCCCGAGCGGGAGTAGTTTGAATGAGGTTAT